>JBHWQC010000076.1:0-30528 GCA_043425375.1 Atopostipes sp. | reverse complement strand
AGTGAGTTTGCTGCACGATTTCCTATTAAAGTTGTCACAGGCACTTGCTGTGCATAACTTCTACCAAAATCACCTTGGAAGACATTACCTAACCATCTGAAGTATTGAACAGGCAGTGGATCATTCCATCCTGCTGCTTCTCTTAAGGCTTCAAGTTGTGCTGGGTCAATGTTTGGATCAAGTTGACCGGTAAATGGATCCCCCGGCATAAAGTGCGCAACCGTGAATACGATTATACTAAGTACAAAAATTTGGGGAATCATGACTAATAAGCGTCTAACTACTGTTTTCCACATGTTAATTTCCCCCTTCTTGCTGATCAGTTACGACATGTTGGTCAGAAGCGAACTGTCCAGGTTTTAACGCTGCCCAGTGATCTTCTTCAATGGCCTGTAAGTCATATACTCGACCATTTTCATCGTAATAACCGATTTGTTGTTCATGGTACTCTTTTTCAATTGCCCGACGTTCCGCCTTATGTTCTTCACGGTTTAGCGGGTCAATTTGAGGGATTGCGGATAACAATCGTTTGGTGTAGATATGTTGCGGATTATTGAATATTTTATTTTTAGCCCCGCGTTCTACAAAACGTCCCCGGTGCATAATCGCAATATCATCCGCCATGTGTTTTACCACACTTAAATCATGAGAAATAAATAAATAACTTAAGCCATATTCTTTTTGAATATCTTTCATAAAGTTTAACACTTGTGCTTGAACCGATAAATCCAATGCAGAAGTTGGCTCGTCGGCAATAATCAATTTCGGATTACTAGCAACCGCTCGAGCGACTCCAATACGTTGGCGTTGTCCACCAGAAAATTCATGGGGGTAACGATAAACAGCATCTTCGTTTAAGCCAACAATTTCAAGCAGACGAACGACTTCGTCTCTTTCTTCTTGATCAGTGTAATTGAAATAATTTCGCATCGGTTCTGCGATAATATCTCGAATTCTTTTTTTCGGATTCAAAGAGGATGTGGAATCTTGGAAAATCATTTGGATATCCCGGTTGTAGTCAATATATTCTTGGCCACGGCTTCTTGCTTTATTCGTCACATTCGTGCCATTATAAATTACTTGACCGTCTGTCGCATCTTCTAAACCAATAATGGCTTTTCCAATCGTCGTTTTTCCGGATCCGGATTCCCCAACTAAACCATATGTTTTTCCTTCTTCGATGATCATATTTACACCATCAACCGCGTACACCCAATCTTGAATCGTATTAAAAATACCGCCGCGAATCGGGAAGTGCACTTCTAAATCTTTTAGCTCTAAAAACTCTGCCATTACTCTTCTTCCTCCCCTTCAAAATAGAAATGCTTCCAGCTATTGCCTCTTACTTTATGGCCTGGAGCAATTTCTTCAAGTTGAGGGTCTTCATCAAATGCCTCATCTGGCATCCATGGAATACGGTCTTTAAATCGATCCCCTGTCCGTGGAAGATTTTGTAATGAAGGAACAGTCCCCTGGATAACATGTAATTTGTCATCATCGCCTTCTTCTAACTCGTGTGGTATCGAATTGAGTAAAGAACGCGTATATGGATGTTTTGGATTAGTGAATAAGACATCTACAGGTGCTTCTTCTACGATTTGTCCGGCATACATAACTGCGACCCGGTCTGCTGTTTCTGCCACGACACCCAAGTCATGCGTAATTAAAATGATTCCAGAATTTGTTTCGTCCTGAATGTCATTCATTAAATCAAGAATTTGCGCTTGGATGGTCACATCTAAAGCCGTAGTCGGCTCATCGGCAATGAGAATCGGCGGTTTATTTGCTAATGCAATAGCAATCACTACACGTTGTCGCATCCCGCCCGATAATTCGTGAGGATACTGTTTTGCAGTACGCGTTGGATTAGGAATCCCTACCTGATCTAGTAATTCTAAGACTCGTGCTTGTCTTTCTTTTTCTTTCAGATCCGTATGGTAAACGAGTGATTCTTCAATCTGTCTACCAACCGGCATGACTGGGTTTAATGAACCAAGCGGATCTTGGAAAATCATGCCTATGTCGTTCCCACGTATTCTGTTGTATAACTTTTCATTCAGGTTTGTTAAATCTAACCCTTTATAAAGGATTTCTCCCTTAATTTGTGTATTATTTGGATCATGTAATCCAATAATTGCTGTGGCTAGTGTTGATTTCCCTGAGCCGGATTCCCCAACAATGGCTAAAATCTCATTCTCTTTTAATGTTAAAGAGACATCATCTACAGCATTATGGTAATCATCCGTAAAACGGAAACCAACTTCTAAATTGTTTATTTCTAATAATGTTTCATCGGTCGCCACTCTTCATAACCTCCTATGCATTTTGTGTTTCTTAAAATTGTTTCTTAAAAAAGAAAAATGCTTAATGAGGACTTTTTAATCGAAAATTATCACAACAAAATGCACTTATGTAACTAGCACTTAAAGAACCAACTAAGTACATTTTATATTATTAAATTAATAAATCAAGTCTTTTTCTCATTTTATTTTAATTTTTCTCTTTTTCTTAACGCTCTCTCATTTCTTGGAGCGATTACACTTTTGTTTTAATATACTCGACCGCTTTCCCGACAGATGTCAGCTGTTCAGCCACTTCGTCAGAAATTTCTTCGTCAAAGGCATCTTCCATTTCCATAACGAGTTCGACGATATCTAAAGAGTCCGCCCCTAAATCATCTTGGAAACGTGTTTCATAAGTCACTTTGTCTTCGTCGACACCAAGTCGATCAACAATAATGGCTTTGATATGTTCAAATATTTCTTGTTCAGTCAAATGAGCCACCTCCTCATATCTACTTTCATTCAATAGGTTTCTTTTCAAATAGAATTTTAATAAACTAAAGTGAAAAATCCTTAGAAAAATATTGATAGGTATTATTTTAACGCAATTGGATAGAGAATTCCATAGTTTTTGTGAGATTCATTAGAATTCAAAGATTTCTTTTTCAGATAAATCATTAAAAAGGCATTAATGATTTCTTTCAAAATGCTCCACTAAGTCGGCAAGGACGTTCGATTGTAAAATATCCCGTGTCTGTCGCAGCGTATGATAAACAGCTTCACTATTCGTTGCTCCATGTGTTTTCATTACTGGGTTTCTAACTCCAAATAAGATTGCGCCGCCAAATTTTGAGAAATCCATTGAATCTTTTAACTCTTTTAAGTTGTCTTTTAATAATAACGCACCTAGCTTACTTTTAGCCCCACCATCTTTAATGGAATCCATAAGTAATTGTACAATCGTCATAGCTGTCCCTTCCATTGACTTTAAAACGGCATTTCCGGTAAAGCCATCCATCACTAAGACATCCGCCGGTCCGCTGAAAATCTCTCGTGCTTCTCTGTTTCCTAAAAAATTGATACCTTCATTTTCTTTTAACAAATTAAAGGCTTTTTGCGTGAGTTGATTTCCTTTGTTGTCTTCTGTTCCATTATTCAACAAAGCAACGGTTGGCTGAGCAACCTGATGAACAACTTTCGCATAATAAGCACCCAATGTGGCTTGCTGATTGAGGTTTTCCGGTTTAGCATCCGAATTTGCCCCTAGGTCTAACACCAGCATTTTATCCCGCTTAGGATTAACTGTCATCACGGAAGCCATTAAGGCTGGACGATCGACACCTCGAATGCGTCCAATAATCAACGTACCCGCCGCAAGTAAGGCCCCAGTATTTCCTGCTGAAAACAGTGCATCATTTTCACCGTCTTTGACAGAGTGAGCGGCCAGCACCATCGAAGCCTCTTTTTTTCGACGGATGGAACGGACGGGATCATCGTCTCCTTCGATTTTCTCATTTGTGTGGACGATTTCAATATTGCTAAATTCTTTTGGCAGGTATTTTTTTATCTGGTGTTCATCTCCGTATAAGACCATGGTTGTGTCTGGGAAGGCTTCAGCTGCCACTATCGCCCCTTCAACGACAACTTTAGGTGCCTCATCTCCACCCATTGCATCTATTGCAATTCTCATTTTCTCACTCCTATTGTTTTCAAAATTATACTTACACTCATCACATGCTAATCTAGTATATCATTAATTTTTCCATCTTCAATACCTACGAGCTGTCTTAATCGTGTATACTCTATATGATTAAAGAAATCTTTCTCAATCAAGGCATTTCCAGCTTCATAGCGAGCATGTTCAAGAATCCTTTCATCTTCAACAATATCGGCCACTTTGAATTCGGGAATGCCGGATTGTCTCTTGCCAAAGAACTCGCCCGGCCCACGCATTTCCAAATCTTTTTGACTAATGACAAAGCCATCTGTTGACTGTGTCATAATTTGCATCCGTTTCACGCCGTTCTCCCCTTTTGGATCCGCAACGAGGATACAGTAGGATTGCTTTTGGCCTCGACCTACTCGGCCACGCAATTGATGCAGCTGGGCTAAGCCAAATCGATCGGCATCATGAACAATCATCATTGTCGCATTAGGGACATCAACACCTACTTCAATAACGGTGGTTGATACAAGAATATCGATTTGATGATTTTTAAAAGCTTGCATCGTTTCTTCTTTTTCTTGTGCCGTCATTTTCCCATGCAACAGAGCCACACGATACTCAGGCGAGAAGCTTTTAGTATAAATTTCCGCGAGTCTGGTGGCATTTTCTAAATCCAATTCTTCGGATTCTTCTATTAAAGGACCGATAACATAGACTTGCGAACGTGCGTGTAATTCTTTTAAAATTTCGTTATTTAATTGGGGTAGTTGTTTTTTACGAATCCAGTAGGTTTTAATAGCTTTCCTTCCCGGCGGCATTTCATCAATAATCGTCACATCCATTTCACCAAAAGCGGTCATTGACAAGGTTCTTGGAATAGGTGTGGCCGTCATAAATAAGATATCCGGCTGCTTTCCTTTTTCTCGCAGCGTCTTTCGTTGCTTCACGCCAAATCGGTGCTGTTCGTCAATAATAACGAGCCCTAGATTGTGAAAGTGCACATCGTCTTGAATTAACGCGTGCGTGCCGACTACAATATCAATGACCCCGTTTTTTAACTGCTCGAGCAATTCTCTGCGTTCTTTGGTTTTGGTTGAACTGGTGAGCAGCGCAATATGGATGTCAAAAGGTTCAAAAATTTCCGTCAAGCTATTAAAATGCTGTTCGGCTAAAATCTCTGTTGGAGCCATAAAAGCCGCTTGCATCTCGGCCGACTCTGCTGCAACAATGGCTCCTGCAGCCACCACCGTCTTCCCGCTCCCCACATCTCCTTGAAGCAAACGGTACATTTGGATAGGCCGTTTCATATCAGCTGAAATTGCATTGACCGCTTCTTTTTGTGCATTCGTCAACTCATAAGGCAGCGAAGCAAAGAATTCTTTTAAGCGTTCAACATCGTAATTCACGGCCCGCCCTGCATCCTTGATTTTATGGGACATCCGCCGCAGCTGCACACGCAGCTGAAAAACAAAGAATTCAAGGAAAATAATTGTCTGCCTGGCGATATCCATTGTTTCTTCGTCTTTGGGAAAATGCATATTGTACATGGCTTCTTTTAAAGGAAGCAATTGATATTTTTCTATTAACGCAGTCGGCATGATCTCATCAATCTCTTCATGGTACGTCTCCCAAGCTTGTTTCACTAATTTTTTAATGATGGCATGCGAAATGTCTTTACTGGAATGATAAATCGGTTCAAACTCTTCGTTGGGATTGGACCCACCTGTCCCAATAATTTTAATGCCGGCCAGCTGCATTCTTTGTGCATCCCAAGTGCCAAACACTCGGATAGGCTCTCCCGCTTCGACTTGCTTTTCTAGATAGTGCTGATTAAAAAAAGACACGGGAACAATCACATGATCCACATTCATACGAAAAGAGAGCCGGCTTTTCTTTCGTCCATAAAACTGGACATGGGCTTGTGCAATAACAGTTCCTTCCAACACCACTTTTTGCCGGTCCTCAATCGTCTCAATATCTTTTACTGTCAAATCTTCATGCCGGAAGGGAAAATAGGTAAGTAAATCCCAGACCGATTGAATGCCTAACTTTTCCAAGGCATTTAACCGCTTTTCTCCTACCCCTTTAAGTTGACTGACTTTTTCATTTAATAAACGTTCCAAGAGAGTGCTCTCTCCTTTCTTACAATACAAAAAGCGAACAAAAAAGAATGAAGTACAAGGTACTAGACGCTTTCTTGTTCGCACATGTATTATTATTCGACTGAAATAAGTAATGGGTAGACTGGTTGTCCACCGTCATGTGTTTCCACTTCAATTTCAGGATACAATTCTTCTAATTGTTCAACGAGCGCATCTATCAAGCGCTCTTCGGCGTTCTCACCGTATAACAGCGTAATGATTTCACTATCTGCCGTCACCATTTTTTTGATGGTTTCTAAACTAGCTGTTTCTAAGTCTGGATCTGACACTTCTATATCCCCATCTACAAGACCCATAAAGTCATCTTTTTTAATGGATAAACCGCCTATTTCAGTATCACGAATCGCGTTTGTGACTTGACCGGAAGTGACGTAGCTTAGTTCTTCAGTCATCATCTCTTGGTTCTCTTCCAGGCTTCCTTGGGGGTTATAAGCAAGCATCGAATTCAGCCCTTGCTGGATCGAGCGTGATTCCACAACCGCTGCGTTGATTTCCGAAACCTCTGTAGCTTGCTTGGCCGCCATAAAAATGTTGCTGTTGTTTGGCAGTAAAATATAGTTATGAGCCGGCACTTCTTCCATCGCATCCAAGAAGTCTTGTGTGCTTGGATTCATTGTCTGGCCACCTTCAATGACGTAATCTACGCCAAAACTTTCAAACAATGCTTTGATTCCAGCACCCGCAGCAACAGAAATAACCGCCATCTCTTTGACTTCTTTTTGAGCGGGCTTCGCTTCTGTCATGGCTGTATGGCTTTCTGAATGGTTTAAAGCGGAATGCTGTTCACGCATATTGTCTACTTTAATTTTCATTAACGAGCCAAATTTCTGACCGTAATTCATCACTTCGCCAGGAGTTTCCGTATGCACATGCACTTTGACAATTTCATCATCCGCAATGACGAGTAAAGAATCACCTAATTCATTGAGGTGATTTCTGAAGGCATCATAGTCAAATTCGCTATCGACTGTTTCACCTTCTCCTAGACGAACCATGATTTCAGTACAGTAACCAAATTCAATATCTTCCGTATTGATGATATCGTGGACTGAATTGCGATGATGCTCTGCACGAACCAATTCATCTAATTCAGGTTCTTCTTGAGTTTCAATTTTTTCACCCGTTAGTGATGACAAGAAACCTTCATAGACATAGACTAATCCTTGTCCTCCACTATCGACAACACCTACTTCTTTTAATACAGCAAGCAATTCGGGTGTATTTTCCAGTGACGTATTGGCTTCATCTAAAATGGCCTGCATCACCTCAATAATATTCTCTGTTTCTTCCGCTTTCATCTTCCCCGCTTCAGCAGATTCACGAGCAACGGTTAAAATGGTCCCTTCAACGGGCTTCATAATTGCTTTATAGGCTGAGTCTACCCCTGCTTGAAAGGCTTGCGCAAATTCCCAAGCATTGATGGTTTCTTTTGCTTCCATCGATTTACTGAAGCCTCTAAATAACTGAGACAGAATTACACCCGAGTTCCCGCGGGCTCCCATCAGTAAACCTTTAGACAGGGCTTGCCCTTTTTCTCCGATATGATTGCTACTGCTTTCTTTAACCGCTGTTGCTCCACTTGAGAATGTCAGATTCATATTTGTTCCGGTATCACCATCTGGCACAGGGAATACGTTTAACGAGTTTACATAGTCTGTATTTTCTGCTAATCGAGCTTGACCCGAGGCGATCATATCTTTAAAATCATTACCTGATAATTTCATTAATTCCATTACATATATCCTCCCTAAGCCACTTTCAAAGTGACTCAACTACTGATCATTTTGTACGCGCACACCGTGCACAAAGATATTTACGGCATCCGCCTGTACGCCTAAACTCGCTCTTAGCTGATAGCTCACTCGCTCTTGTACATTTTTTGATACTTCAGAAATTCGCGTACCGTAGCTTACAATAATATACACATCGACGTTAACCCCTTCTTCTTGGCTAACGACAACGCCACGGGCATAATTTTCACGGTTTAAAATTTCATTAATGCCATCTCTTACTTGATGTCTACTTGCCATTCCTACAACCCCAGGAATTTCAGTAGCCGCTCCTCCAACAACTGTCGCAATGACATCATTAGAAATTTGAATTGAACCAAAATCATTATTTACTGTAACGGACATTCTATTTTCTCCTCTCCGTTAAAAGTTTCATTTTTTAATACATATTCTATCAATCAGTTTTGTAATCTTAAACAATATTACCTAAAATTCAAAAGAATATCAACAGCTTCTCCCGTTTTGACCATTCGCTACTCGCTTAAACCATACACAGATTAAAATCATGCGAGTTTTTCTTGTCTTTTTTAAAAGAATATGGTATTCTTCTTGAGTATGAAATTAGTCTATCGACTGGCGCAAAGGAGGAAACATGATGGCTAAAGAATGCTATTTTACTGGACGTACAGCAAGCAGAGGAAACAACCGTTCATTTGCTTTAAACGCTTCTAAACGTTCATTTAAACCTAACTTACAAAAAGTTCGTGTACTAGTAGATGGAAAACCTAAACGTGTTTGGGTTTCAGCTAGAGCACTTAAATCAGGTAAAGTTCAACGTGTTTAATCAACACATTAAAAAAGACTGCAGCTACTTGTTAAAGTAGTGCAGTCTTTTTTGTTTAGTCTGAACTCTGAACGACCCCAACAATGCCTTTGGTGAACTGGAAACTAGCTTTTCCATTGAGAAATTCGTTGCTGATTAACGCATGGGGCTGGTCAAAACTCACTTTTTCTAGCGGATATTTTACTTGGTTCAAGGTTAAATCTTTCACATCCGTCAGTAAAATATAAGAGAGATATTCCATATGTTCGATTTTAGTAATGAAATGCTCCCCTGGCATATAAAAAGAAACCTGATTTTTCCTTGAAACAAAGTGCAAGTGGGGGACCAAAGATCGAAAGCGTTTTTGCAGCACAAGCAGCAAAAGGCTATATAAATGATCAATTCGTCCACCATACCAATTATAAAGAAAAACGTCTGTATCCGGATAGTTTTCAAGCACATATAATAAAGCAATTTCGGTATCCGTATCGTCTTTATCTGTTGGAAAAGCGAGAATTTCTTTTGCTTTTTGATGGAGGATTTCTTGTTCATTAGAAGTAATCGAATCAAAATCCCCTAATGCAAGGTCCACTTGAATCCCCTCGTTTACAGCAACTAATGCGCCACGGTCAACTCCAATGACTAACCCTTCTCGTTGCATGAGTGGTTTCACTGCTTCAGCTTTTGGAGCGCCTAATACAATATGAACAGCTTCCATTTATCTCACCAAATCTTTGAGTTTTTGGATTTGGTCCGCTGGCGATTTTGCTCCAAATATATTTGAGCCAGCAACAAAAACGTCAGTGCCTGCCTGATTACACAATTGAATGGTTTCTTCGTTAATCCCGCCATCCACTTGAATCAGATAAGACAAATCCTTTTCTTTGCGGTAATGGTCTAGTGCCTCAATTTTAGAAAGCATTTCCGGTAGAAAAGATTGACCGCCAAAGCCTGGATTGACCGTCATCACAAGGACCATATCTACAAGCGATAACACCGGCTCAATAAAAGACACTGACGTTCCTGGATTGATGACGACACCTGCATGGATATTATGTGATTTAATATGCTGTAGGACTTGATGAATATTATTTGTAGCTTCTGCATGCACAGTTAAACCTGTCGCACCCGCCTCCACAAAGCCGTTAATCATTTTTTCCGGTTCTTTCACCATTAAATGCACGTCAAGCGGTAGATCCGTGTAGTTTTTGACGGCCGCCACGACGTTGGGCCCAAACGTCAAGTTCGGTACAAAATGACCATCCATCACATCGATATGGATCCAGTCAGCCCCCCCTTGGTCTAGCATTTGGATATCTTGTCCTAATTTTGATATATCTGCACTTAAAATGGACGGTGCAATTTTCCCCATCTTCTCCACTACCTTTTCTATAAATTAGTATTTTGGTTTCCGATTTTGAATTTCAGTTAAGATTTGTATATAATTTTCATAACGGAACAAAGCAATCTCTTCTGCTTTTACCGCCTCTTTTACCGCACATTTTGGCTCGTTTTGGTGGACGCACCCTCTAAATTTGCATTGGTTGCTGATGGCGCGCATTTCAGGAAAACATGCGGACAGCTCCACGGGTTCAATTTCTTCAAATTGAAAGGCGCTAAAGCCCGGTGTATCTGCAAAACGGCCACCTAATAAAGGAAACAGCTCACTATGCCGCGTAGTATGTTTACCGCGACCCAGAGATTTAGAGGTTTCTGCCGTCTTGATCTCAAACTCTGGATTTAAATAATTGAGCAAAGTAGATTTTCCAGCACCCGATTGACCCATAAAGACGATTAACTTATTTTCAAAGTACTCTTTGTATCCTGTCTTCAGTTCCTCTTTTAAATCCGCTATTTCTTCTACATTTAAGGCAATAAAGGGATACCCAATCTTTGTATAAATATCTTTGTACTCTGCGATTTTCTCGCTTTCTTGTTCATCCGCTAAATCCATTTTTGAAATATAAATCATGGGGTCAATCTGTTTATACTCGAGTATGACTAAAAATCGATCCAGCAGCTGAGTGGAAAATGCCGGGTTCATGACGGATGATACAACTATCCCCGTATCCACATTGGCAATCGGCGGCCGCCTTAATTCATTTTTTCGCGGTTTAATTTCCAACAATGTTCCTTCATCTAACGTTTCACTTTTAAAGACCACATAGTCGCCCACTAAGGGGGTAACGCCGTCTAGACGAAATACCCCTCGTCCTCTCGTTTGGTAAGTGACATTGTTTTCATCCGTAATGTAGTAAAAGCCACTCAGAGCTTTCGTAATCTGACCTTCTTGCAAATACATTGCCCCTTTCTGTTTTATTCTTCAGGTCCAGTTGAAAAGATAACGGACACGCGATCACCTGCGTAGACTTCGGTTCCCGGTTCAGGGTCTTGTGAAATGACTTGCCCTTCTGGTACTGAATCAGAGGGTTGTTCAGTGGTCGTTAAGTTCAAGTTGTTTTGCTCCACATACCCATTAACAGCTGCTTCTGAATAACCGGATAAATCCATTAAAGTAATCGTCGGCCGGCCGGTACTCACCGTTAAAGTAATACTTGCATCATTCACTGCGACTTCCTCACCTGGGTTGACACTTTGTTCTATAATAAGTCCTTCTTCAATCGATTCGTGCGTTTCTTCTTCTAATGTGACCGAAATTCCTTGTTCTTCTAAACTCGTTTGGACTTCCTCGAAATGTTTACCCACGTAATCCTCAATTGTATACGTTTCTTCCTCTTCTTCCACTTCTTCTGGGCCTGTAGAGAACACGACAGATACACGGTCTCCTGCATAGAGGTTAGCTCCCGGATTAGGATTTTGGGAAATCACTTGCCCTTCCGGAATCGAATCGGAAGCTTGGACAGTCGTGGTTAAGTTCAAATTATTCTGATTCACATAATCATCCACCTGAGCTCGTGTGTAGCCGGAAAAATCAATTAATGAAATGGAAGGTTGACCCGTACTTACAGTCAGTGTAATCGTCGTTTCACTAATCAGTACTTCTTCTCCTGCATCAATACTTTGCTTTGTAATGTACCCCGCTTCAATGGTTTCATGCGTTTCTTCTTCGCGCTCTACTGTAAAGCCCAACTCATCTAGTCTTGCCCGGACTTCCTCGAAGTTTTCTCCGACATAATCATCAATAGTAAATAATTCCTCACCCAGACTCACATACAAATCGACTGATGAGCCTTCTCGAACAGTTCCTCCTGCTCTAGGGCTCGTACCAAAGATGACTCCTTCTTCAACTTCTGCATTGTATTCTTCGTTGGTTTCACCCAGTACTAATGACTGCTCTTCTAATAATTCAATTGCTTCGTCAACCGTCATCCCAATTAATGTTTCAGGAATTTGAACCTCTCCTGGAAGCTGAGCCCACCACATGAGGAGAAAAATGAGTACTAGCAAAAGCGGCAATAAGAGCAGCCAGAGCCGGCTGCGTTTTTTCTTCGGCTTTTTTTCTTCTTTTGGTTCCACTGCTTCTTCACGTCTGGGTTGCGGCGGCTGTTTGTGAATGGAATTGGTCACTTCCGCTACTGTATTATCTAATACCAATGTATCTTCATCACTTACATCTATTGGAACAAATACCGGCTCATCTCTTCGGTTCGGATCAAGGGCTGTATGCAAATCCTCCTGCATCTCAGAGACGGATGCATAACGTTGGTTAGGCTCTTTTGCTGTCGCTTTTAAAACGACATTTTCTAAAGGTTGAGGGATGCGTGAATCAAATCCCTTCAGTGAAGGAATTGGTGCTTGAAAATGCTTTAACGCAATAGACACCGCTGATTCGCCATCAAAGGGAACGGATCCGGTTAATAATTCGTACAAGACAATCCCCAAAGAATAAATATCGGACTGCTTAGTCACTACATTTCCTCTCGCTTGTTCAGGTGAGATATAATGGACCGAGCCAAGCAAAGAGTTGGATTGAGTAATTGAATTTTCAGAAATTGCAATGGCAATGCCAAAATCCGTAATTTTCACATGATCCTTTTCGTCAATTAACAAGTTATGCGGCTTAATGTCACGATGAATGACCCCACGGGAATGGGCGTATGCAATCCCGCTTAAAATTTGTTCCATGATATTCATCACTTTTTTATAAGGAATCGGATGATTTTCAATAATATATTCTTTTAAATCCAATCCGGCCACATATTCCATTACAATATAGGGATTATTTCCCTCTCCTACATCATAAATATTGACAATATTTGGATGCGTCAGCTCCGTTGTGGATAAAGCCTCTCTTTGAAACCTGCGATAACTGCTTTCATCATCATGAAAATCCAAACTCAGCATTTTAACCGCTACGTCTCGCTCTAAAATCAAATCTTCTGCAAGATAGACATTGGCCATTCCGCCTGCACCAATCTTTTTAATGATTTTATACCGGCCGCTTAATCGTTCTCCAGCATTCATTGTTTCTCACCTGCCTGACGATCATTGTCGATTCGAATATCGATAACATTGACCGTAATATTGTCAGATGCATTGTTTTGTAATGCCGCTTCAATTAATTGATCGGTTTTTTCATCTAATGTATTGGTTTGTTTAAAAATTTCAACCATAACTTCTTCACTAACCACATTGGATAAACCGTCCGAATTGAGTAGAACATGCTCAATGCTTTGTGTGTCCACCTGAAAGAAGTCGACATCAATTAACCCTTTCACGCCCAAAGAACGTGTCAGTGCATTTTGAATGCTGTGGTTTTTCGCTTCATCATCTGTCAGCTCCCCTTGGCGCTTTAATTCTGAAACAAAAGAATGGTCTTCCGTCACTAAGCAGATGGCCGCATCTTTATACACATAGGCTCGGCTATCTCCCACATTTGCAAATAAAACATGCTCTTTTAAAACCACAGAAGCCACTAAGGTCGTACCCATGCCTTCTAAATCGGCATATGCACTTGCCGCTTCAAAAATCCGGCTATTTTCTTGATTTATTTTATCTTGCAGCCACTTTTGAATCATGTACAAATCACTATTAGTAAAAGTTGTTTGCTCCCAAGCATTTCCTATTTGAGAAACAGCCATTTCACTGGCAATATCCCCTGCCTGGTGCCCACCTAAACCATCACATAAAATCGCTAAAAGAATATTTTCTTCATTAAAGAAGACACCGGTACAATCTTGGTTATCTTTTCTTTTCCCGCGATTTGTTTTTAAACTATATTTCATCTATACACCTCGATACTATTTACGTACATCAAAGTCAAGTATGATACAATTGAGCTGAAAAAACAAGACCAGAACGATTTTACAGTTCATTTCTTATTTTTTAATGAGACGGGCAATAAAAAAACCGTCTGTATCATATTGATGGGGATAAATGGTAATGGAACCTGCTTTATCTGCAGTGAGAGCATTTTCTTCAAAACGGATCGTTTCTTGTTTAAATGTTGGGTTTTCTTTTAAAAATTGATCGACAACGTCTTGGTTCTCTGCTTTCGTAATCGTACAGGTTGAATACACCAGCTCTCCCCCAGGTTTCAGCGTTTGACTGGCTGCCTTTAAAATTTCAAGTTGCAACTTTTGCAGACTCTTTATGTCTTTTTTCGTCTTTGTATAGCGGATTTCTGGACGACGGCGCATCAGACCCAAACCAGAACAAGGTGCATCAACTAAAACCCGGTCAAACGTTTCTTTATCATATGCCGAAAGAACCTCCCTAGCATCTAATGACTTGGCTTCCAAGACTTCTTCAACCCCTTGGCGTTTGGCATTACCTTTTATAAGTTCGATTTTATGTGGATGAATATCTAACGCGACAATTTTACCGCCTTGTTCTTTCTCTAAATAATTGGCAGCAATATGCATCGTTTTTCCGCCTGGAGCTGCACATGCATCCAGCACACAATGATGAGGCGCTACATTTAAAGCAGGAGCCACTAACATCGAACTCTCATCTTGAACGGACAAAAAACCTTCTTTAAATAAACGCGTTTCGGCAGGCACTCCATTTAAAGCAATTATGCCAAAAGGTGTAATCGAACTTTCTTCCATTTCATAGCCTTCTCTTTTTAATTCTTCCATTGCTTCTTTTCGAGAAATTTTCTTTAAATTGACACGTAAACTCAGCTTAGGTCGTTCGATAAGAGCAGCCGCTAATTGTTCCGCTTCTTCTAGTCCCGCCTCTTCAATGAATTCATCCACCAACCACAGTGGCAGACTATATTGAACAGTGATTCTCTGATTGGGCTGTTTGATTTCTTCGGGGTCTCGTACCCCTTTTCTTTGAATATTGCGCAAAACGCCATTCACTAAACCAACAACCCCGCGATGCCCTCGCGAACGAGCGATATTTGCTGCTTCATTCACTATGGCATGATCTGGCACACGGTCTAAATAATTCATTTGATACAAAGAGATGCGCAACAGTTGCTTGACCCAATTTTCAAGTTTTTTTTGTTTTTTAATAAAAGGTTCTAACTGATAGTCCAGTGTCATTTTTCGCTGCAAAACGCCGTAAACCAGTTCAGTGAGTAAATTTACTTCTTCTTTCGGTAAATCTCTGTCATCGATGACTTTACGTAACAGTAAATTACTGTAGGCTTCTTTTGTTTCAATTTCTTCAAGCACTGCAACCGCCAAATAACGGCTGGACGATTTGATTTTATTGTTATTGGCCAAACTGGTCACCTGCTTTTAGATCGGTACCGGCTAAATAATTGACAAT
Source organism: Atopostipes sp. (assembly GCA_043425375.1). Taxonomy (GTDB): domain Bacteria; phylum Bacillota; class Bacilli; order Lactobacillales; family Carnobacteriaceae_A; genus Atopostipes. The sequence continues at coordinate 15,181 of JBHWQC010000076.1, read as the reverse complement.
ATTCAAACGTTTTTTTCCAGCAGGTTGGACTTCTTTTAAAGACAACACTGTTCCTTCTCCGCATGCCACCAGTAATTGTTTTTTATCGATTGCATGCACTACTCCCGGCTCTTTTGTGGTTTCTTCTTCAACGACGCCTGCATCCCAAATCTTGAATCGTTCCCCGTCTAAAAGGGTATATGCCCCCGGTGCTGGTCGCAAGGCCCGGATATGATTAAAGATTTGACGAGCCGTCTTATTCCAATCGATTTGTTCTTGTTCTTTTGAAATCATCGGCGAAAAGGTCACTTTTTCTTCATCTTGCTGAATGGCGTCATTTTCACCGGCAAAAATACTCGGCAGCGTATCCATAAGCAAATCCCGTCCAAGCAAGCTGAGTTTTTCAAATAATGTACCGGTATCATCTGCGTCTGTGATAGGAATCTCCCGTTGAGAAATAATATCTCCAGCATCCATCACTTTTTCCATATACATAATTGTCACACCTGTCTTTTCTTCACCCTCAAGCACCGCATAATGAATCGGCGCCGCTCCTCGGTATTTCGGAAGCAGTGACGCATGGACATTGATGGCGCGATGGGTTGGCGCATGGAGTAATTTGGTCGGGACAAACTGCCCATAAGCCGCGGTAACAATTAAATCTGCGTCCAAATCAAGCAATGCCTCTAGTTCTTTTGAACCCGATAGCTTTTCAGGCTGGAAGACTGGGATCTGATGTTGCTCGGCTAACTGCTTAACAGGCGGTGGTGTAAGCACTTGTTTTCTTCCCACCTTACGATCGGGTTGAGTCACGACAGCAACTATTTCTATCGTTTTGTCCTCAATTAAAGCTTGTAAAATTGGCACGGAAAATTGGGGTGTTCCCATAAAGATTACTTTATTCATTCGTTCAGGCTCCTTTGTGTCTTTATCCTTATAAAAATTGAGTCGGCTGCGGATCAATTCGAATCAGCAAACCTTTCGCTTGTTCTTTTTGTGTGTTATTCAATAGTTCATGTAGACGTTCATTGAGACGCGCTTCGTTTTTGTATTTAATAATTAATTGGAAATGATATTTATTATGCGTTCGCGCCACAAAACGCGGTGTCGGCCCTAAGATAATCGCTTGTTCACTTAAATAAGGTTTAATAAATTCAGCGATTTTTTGAATCTGTTTAGCGGCAGTGATTTCATTTTCATGGCTTACTTGAATACTGGTCAAGAAATAATACGGACTGTAGTCACTCAGATGACGGTATTTCATTTCATGGAAATAGAATTCTTCATAGGCATGTTCCTGCGCAAAACGAATCGAATAATGGGTGGGGTTATAAGTTTGAATCACCACATCTCCATTGATTTCTCCGCGACCTGCCCTCCCGCTGACTTGAGTGAGTAACTGAAAGGTTTTTTCAGAGGAACGAAAATCGGGTAATCCTAAAGCGGTATCTGCATTTAAGACGCCAACAAACGTAACGTTTGGAAAATCCAGACCTTTAGCGATCATTTGCGTACCCAATAAAATATCAGCTTCTTTGTTGCCGAATTGTTGTAAAATTTTCTCATGTGCTCCCTTTCGTCGGGTGGTGTCTACATCCATCCGCAAAATTCGTGCTTGTGGAAACAGTTCTTGCAGTTCTTCTTCGACTTTTTGGGTCCCTGTTCCAAAATAGCGGATGCGGTGACTTTGGCAAGTCGGACAAATTTTTGGAATGCCTTCTTCATGGCCGCAGTAATGACATCGCATCGTATGGGTATCCATGTGTAAGGTTTGCGAAATATCACAATTGGGGCATTGTAAGACAAAGCCACAATCTCTGCACATCACAAAGGACGAATAGCCTCGGCGGTTAAGCATCAGAACCGATTGTTCGCCTTTAGCTAATCGATCGTTTATCGCTTGTTGTAGCTTGGCGGAATACAATGTGGCATTGCCGGCTCGCATTTCTTCACGCATATCGATAATCTCTACATTTGGTAATGGTCGGCTCTTCACACGTTTAGTTAATTTAAGCAATTTATAGACATTTTTTGATGCTCTTGCCCGCGATTCCAAGGCAGGTGTAGCACTCCCTAAAACGACGGGGCAATTGTGCCGCTCCCCACGCCATATCGCCACATCTCTAGCATGGTAACGGGGTGATTCGGATTGCTTGTAGGTAGTTTCGTGCTCTTCATCTATCACAATGATTCCTAATTTTTTTATCGGCGCAAAAACGCTTGACCTTGCGCCAACAACCACATGGGCTTCACCTTTTTCAATACGGCGCCACTCATCATACTTCTCTCCTGTGGACAGACCACTATGAAGCACCGCAACCTGATCACCAAAGCGCCCTTTAAAGCGATGCACCATCTGCGGAGTCAACGCAATTTCAGGAACCAAAACAAGCGCGCCTTCGCCTTTTTCTAAGACCTCGGCAATGGTTTGCAAATAGATTTCAGTTTTTCCACTTCCTGTAATTCCCTGAAGCAAAAAGACATCATGATGATCTTTAAGAATAGAAGAATGAATGGCATCAAAAGCTGATTGTTGTTCAATATTTAACACTAAAGGTTCAGTGGAAGCAACTGTCGTATTCTCATAAGGATCACGGTACAACTCAACTTCTTCAATCCGGCACCAATTTTTCTCAACGCCTCGATTCACCACTGCACTCGTGAGGTTATATTCTTCTCTCAACACTTTCATATCTATTGCTTCATCTTCTGTTAGCTGCATAAGCAATTGAAGCAAATCGATTTGTCGATGGGCGTTTTTTGCCACATTTTCCAGCTCTACTTGCAAGGCTTTTGGTGAGAGGTTTGGTTTTACAACGCGTTTTGTTTTCTTTGTCACCTTATCATCTACCAGATAATTTACCGCCACTTTATTTTCTTTTTTCAATTGGAGCATCGTACTTTCTAAACCGCGTGCTTCCACTTCTTCCCAACTCAGCCAGCTCTTTCCTTTAAAAATATCAAATAAGGCTTCATCCTGGATTTCATCAGTTAACTTTACGACTTTTTCGTAGGTAGCGCGTAAGACAGCCGGCAGCATCGTTTGATAACAGCTGATCCGAAAACTATATGTTGTATCCGCCATCCATTCACCTAAAGCAATTAGTTCTTCATTTAACACAGGCTCTAAATCCATCACGCTGCTGATCGCTTTCAATTCCCCTTTAAAAAAGGGATTGTCTTTAAGTCCAGTGATAAAGCCTTGTATACGCCGATTCCCTTGCCCAAAAGGAACAATCACGCGCATGCCCACTTTAATATCTTGTTGTAAGTGCTTGGGGATTAAAAATTCATACGGATTATTTGTTTGAAGCGTGGGTACGTCCACGATGACTTCTGCAACTGTTGGCACGTATTTCTTCCTTCCTAAGATGATCTCCTCTTTATGAACGATCAAGACCAAGTTCAGAGATAATGTTTTCGATTAAAATTGCGGCAATCTTCTTTTTAGATGTGATGGGCACGTCTACTTTATGATGTGCATCTGAGAAGATCGTCACTGCATTATTATCTGCATTAAACCCGCGGTCGTCTCTTCCTACCTCATTGGCAACAATTAAGTTGAGGTTCTTTTCTTTTAACTTTTCTTTGGCATATTCTTCCAGATTTTCTGTTTCAGCCGCAAAGCCGACTAAAAATTGATGCGTCTTTTTCTCCCCCATCGTTTTTAAGATATCTGGATTTTCCACCAATTCAATCGTTAATTCATCGGACTGTGCCTCTTTTTTCATCTTCGAATCAGAGGCACTGGCAACACCGTAATCAGAAACGGCAGCTGACATAATGAGAATGTCTGTTGCTTCAAAAAGGGCATCGATTTCACGGAACATTTCTTTGGCCGAATCGACTCGAATCGTTGTAATTGCACTCGGTGTTGGCAAATCACTGGCTGTAACCAATGTGACCTCTGCTCCCTGTTTGTAAGCCGCCTCTGCGATGGCATGACCAGTTTTTCCAGAAGAGTCATTGGTGATGTATCGGACGGGGTCGATTCTTTCTTTGGTTCCTCCTGCACTGACAAGGACTCTATAGCCTTTTAGCGGAAGAGATTCTGCAGATGAGACGAGAAATTGCTCCAGCTCTTCAAGAATTCGCTGATTTTCTGGATAACGTCCTTGTCCTTCATAGCCTTCAGCTAAAAAGCCCGTATCGGGTTCCACCACATAATAGCCACGTTGTTTTAACTTTTGTATATTGTCTTGCGTGACTGTGTTTTGATACATTTTTGTATTCATAGCCGGCACGACAAAGATAGGTGTGTTCGTCGCCAGCAAAGAAGACGTTACAAAATTATCAGCCAGCCCTTGAGCCATTTTTGCTATCGTATTAGCTGTTGCTGGCGCCACTACGGCAATATCTGACCAATCGGCTAAATCCACATGTGCGACATGCCCCGGTGTCTTTTCACTAAATGTATCCACGTGAACTTCATGTAAACTTAAAATTTGAAAGGTTAAAGGGGTCACAAATTGAGTCGCCGATTCAGTCATCGCGACACGAACCTTAGCCCCTTGTTTAATAAAGTCCCGCATTAAATCCACCACTTTATAAATCGCAATGCCACCTGTTACGTATAATGCAATCTTTTTATTTTCAAACATATTTAAATTCCGTCCTCTTCCATAATTATTTCTTTTATTTTACCAAAAACAAGTGCATTCTGCTAAATTTCCTTTCAGTGTACAATAGAAAAAGACAGCTTGATAAAATTCAAGACTGCCTTTGTTCAATTTCAATTATTTTACTTACGCAAGGTCCTTTTTTAAACTTTCTGGATCAATCACTAAATCGCCTGCAGCGATCTCTTCAAGGGCTTTCCCGACATTCGAAATGGATTTATATTCTTCCAGCAATTCCGTCTTCGGATTTTCCTCATCCGTCTGTTCGAAGTCATGTGCTCGTTTAGCTGCCAAAGTGGCTAAAGAGTATTTTGAGTCGATTTGCTCCAATAAACGGTCGATCGATGGGTAAATTAACATTCATTTCATCTCCTCAATAATTTTAGAATAACGTTCAATGTTTCGTTCTACTTTTAAATGTTCACTTTCAATAATGCTTCGGATTTTACGAGCAGCTGCATCAACAGAATCATTTTCAACGACATAGTCATAATATTTAATAAGACCTAATTCTTCACGTGCTTTCTCCATTCGCTGATTAATTACATCTGGTGCATCGGTCCCTCGGTTGACAATTCGATTTTTGAGTTCGTCTAAATTAGGGGGTGAGAGAAAAATAAAAATTCCTTCAGGCATTCTCTTTTTCACTTTTAAAGCCCCTTGGACCTCGATTTCTAAAAAGACATCATGCCCGCGTTCCATCGTCTCTCTTACATACTCAATCGGTGTGCCATAATAATTGCCAACATAGTTGGCATATTCTAGAAGCTTTCCTTCTTTAATATATTCTTCAAACTGCTCTTTTGTTCTAAAAAAGTAATCGACGCCCTCTACTTCACCTATACGCTGTTCGCGTGTTGTCATTGAAATAGAAAAATCGAAATCATTATTATAATGCTCGAAAAGGTGTTTTCGTACGGTTCCTTTTCCGACCCCAGACGGACCAGAAAGGACAATTAATAAGCCTTGCTCCCCCATGTTCATTTCCCTTCTACTACTATGATACATGAATCCTAAAAAACATCTTCTTTATATAATAACACATTTTCTCTGTATAAAAAGAAGTTTTCAATGATTTCACAAAAGAATTAAATTGTTTTTTCTATTGTAGCACAAGTTTTATGAAAACAAGAAGAAAACAAGTAAGAGAGCTCTCATAAATTATAAGAACATTCTACCCTTTTTTAAACAATTTATTCATATTTTAAGGAAGTAAAAAAGATTTTTCTTTTTTAAATTGACACACGAATGCATGTTCGGTATAATCTTACTGCAAACAAACGTTCGGAGGATGAAAATATGCAAAGAGTAACGGAACCCAGTCAGGATTTCCTCACTACTTTAAAAAATAGCTATCAGATTGCGCGAAGTCGTCCCAATTTCAATGTCTTTCCTCAAATGCCAATGAGCCAAATCCAACATTTTATTAAACAAGCAGTCCGTAAAAACAAAACGGTCATTATTCAAATGAACCCTTCTCCTTTAAATCATCAAATGAATGAGATTCAGGGGCAGGTGTCGCTTTCCCATCGATCGAGTCATGTTATTTTAACTCCCTTAGACAATCAGATGGTGCATTTAGTCCAACCGCAGCTTATTCGTCATTTACGTTTGGCGCAATAATTCACTAGTAATAAAGAACCATTTTATACAACTTTTTCAATTAAAAAGCTCAACGAAGGTGGGAAAATTTTCCAACCGTTCGTCGAGCTTTTATTTTTATAAAATGGGAGAAAGCAGCCGGCTAAACTGCTGTTTGAATCGATCCCACAAGGAATAATTTTTGATAATTTCACGTGTTAAAGGATAAGAGTCTTTGATATCTTGTTCAAAATACCCCACATGTTCTCGGGCCAATTCTTCATCATACACAAAGGCATTGACTTCAAAATTCAAACGAAAACTGCGTATATCAAAGTTTGCCGTGCCCACCGAAAAAATTTCATCATCAATCAAGATAGTTTTGGCATGCATAAAGCCTTTATCATAAATATAAACCTCTCCGCCCATATTCATCAGCTCTTCTGCGTAACTTAAGGTGGCTTGATAAACGAAAGGATGATCGGGCTTATTGGGAATCATCAGTTTGACATCGATTCCTGACAGAACCGCGATTTCAATTGATTCTTTTAAAGCTCCATCCGGTATGAAATAAGGCGTTTGGATATAAATGGATTTTTTAGCAAGACTAACCATCTTTAAAAAGCCTTTTTTAATCGCTTCGTCCTCTGAATCCGGACCACTGGAAATAATTTGCACTTCTTTGTCACCAGCCGTTGGGATAAAGGGGAAATACTCCGCAGCGTAAGCAATTAAACCTGCTCTTTTTGAAGCGTTCCAGTCGTTAATGAACCGGGCTTGCAATTGGTGTACCGCACTGCCTTTTATTCTTAAATGGGTGTCGCGCCAATACCCCATATTTTCATACTTGCCTAAATAATCATCCCCCACATTGAAGCCACCTGTATAACCGATCTCTCCATCAATCACCACAATTTTTCGGTGATTGCGATAATTAAGGCGAATATTCAACAGATGAAATCTTGAACCGAAAGAAGCTTGGGCTTGCCCACCATACTCTTCTAATTGCTTAAACAGGGAACTTTTGACATTACGAGCACCTACTGGGTCATACAGCACCTTGACTTCCACTCCATTCTTTGCTCGCTCTTCCAAAGCTTCAACAATGGCTTGGCCTAATTTGTCGCCTCGAAAAATATAATATAACACGTGGATGTGGTGTTTAGCCTGCTTGATGTCTGCAATCAATTGACTGAATTTATCCTGCCCATCAACAAAGATATCCACTGTATTGTCAAAAGCAATCGGCGGCTGTTCTACATTCATCAGCACTTTTGAAATCTCATAGCGATTATTTTGGGCATTACGAAAGTCAAGCGGCGCCATCGCAGTTAGTTGCTCTTGTTTAAGCTCTTCTTGCATTTCTAAATATTCCGGCAAACCCACCTTTGCTTGCTCACGCAGATTAAAAATATCTTCCTTTGATATTTTACGCCCTAAAAAGATGTAAATAATCAATCCAAAACCTGGAAATACAATCAACACAAGCAACCAAGCCCATATAGAAGCGATGTCTCGATTTCTATCTGAAAACACAGTAATAATCGATATCACCGTATTCACTAGAATAAACAGGGAAAATATTAGCCAAAAGTAGTTCATCTCGTTCCTCTCACTTCTTTTCAATCGTGCTTTATTTTATCGAAAAAAACAGTCCCTCTCCTTTTTGGAAAAGGGACTCTATTTTTCATTATCGACGTTTCTGGTTGACTTCCATAATGACTGGAAGAATGATTGGTCGTCTTTTTGTTTCTTTAAATAAGAAAGACCCCAATTCATCTCGTACATTTGACTTTAAAGTACTCCATTCAAAACGCTTGTCTTGAATGGTTTCCTTGACAACATCTTCGACAATTTTATTGCCTTTTTCGATTAAGTCTTGGCTTTCTTTAGCAAAGACAAAACCGCGAGTGACCGTATAAGGACCGGACACCAATTGCTTTTTCTGACGATTAATTGTACAGACTGAAACAAAAATCCCATCATCGGAAAGAATTTTACGGTCCCGCAGGACAATATTGCCGACGTCGCCAATACCTATACCATCTACAAGCGTATTTTCTGCCGGTACTTGCCCTGTTTGGCGCATTTGTCCTTCTTGGTACTGCACAACGTCTCCGTTACTTAAGATAAAAATGTTTCGGTAAGGGATACCCGTCTGATGCGCTAAATCCCCATGAGCAGCCAGCATCCGATATTCTCCTTGAACGGGAATAAAGTATTCTGGACTCAATAAATTTAACATCCACTGCAAGTCTTTTGGCGTTCCATGTCCGGAAGCTTTCAAGTTATCGGTGACGGCTTTTACTTTACCGCCTGCCCGGTAGACTTTGTTTTCCGTTTTGGCAACCGCCACTTCCATTGACGAAGAGGGGCTGGTGACGATATAAACAAGGTCTCCTTTTTGAATATTGACCTGTTCATGAATCCCGCTCGCCATATTATCCAAAGATGAAATCGGATCGCCCGTGTTGCCTGTCTCTAAAATGACAATCTGATCTTCGTCATATTTATCGATTGCATCAATTGAAACAAAGATATCTTCATCCATTAAAGATAATTTACCTAGTTTCAATGCAATCTCAATTATTTTGCCGACTTTACGACCCGTCACAAATACTTTTCGATTGAAACGAGCGGCTGCATTTAATACTTGTTGGATACGCTGCAAGTTGCTAGCGACCGCTACGACAATAATACGGTTTTTCGTACCTTGAAACGTCTCCAATACTTCTTTTTGAATTTCAGATTCTGGCACATTTTCTGACAGACTCTCAGCTTCCATCGAGTCACTAAGTAAAGCAAGAACCCCCTCACGACCTATTTCACTGATTTGGTGGATGTCTGTTTTGTAATCCCCCAGTGCTGTTTGATCAAATTTAAAGTTGCCGGTATAAACGATATTTCCTTCATTTGTTTTGACGGAAATCCCCATCGCATCCGGAATGGTATGAGTGGTTCGGAAAAATCGAACGATGGTTCCGCCAAAGTCGATTTCTACTTCTTCATCAACCGTATGAAAATCATCGGTTGTGACTTTTAAGCCTGAATCTTCTACCAGCCATTTGGCTAATTCAATCGTCAATTCGGAGCCAAAGACCGGCACATCAAACTTATTTAAGAAATAAGGCAACGCCCCGATGGCATCGTCATGACCGTGTGTTAAAAACACACCGGCTATTTTCTCTTTCTTGTCCTCTAAATAAGTGAAGTCAGGAATGACTGCATCTATTCCGTAGAGTTGTCCTTCTGGATAGGCAAGACCACAATCCATAATAAAAATGGCATCATCGAGTTCTACGACGAACATGTTTCTTGCATTCTCCCGGACACCTCCAAGAGGAATTATTTTTATATTACTCAAACAAAATCACCTTCTAAATTCTATAATTACGTACATTATGTTAGTTTTCAGTATAGCACATTCTCATGCATTTATGAAATGAGTTTAATTGAGAAATGGTGTTCTTTCAAATGTAAGCGAATACAATCCTCCTCTGAAGAAACGATTTTTCAAACATAAAATTTTTATTTGGTAACTGCTGGAGAGCTTATCCTCTTAATTTGAAAAAATAAAAACTCCAATTTCCATTTTACTGGGAATTGGAGTTTTTTGAGTCAGATTTCTCTTAGTTTTTGTTTTGGCGTTCTTCCATGACGGCTTTATGCGATAAATTCAAACGCCCGCGGTTGTCAATTTCTAGTACTTTAACATCCAGCTTATCGCCAACCGATACAACATCTTCTGTGTTTTTTACGAATTTATCGGAAAGTTCAGAAACGTGGCAGAGGCCTTCTTGTCCTTTAATGACTTCAACAAAAGCCCCATAGCTTTCTACGCGTTTAACCGTTCCGTGGTAGATTTTGCCGACTTCTACTTCTTCCGTTAAATCTTCAATAATTTGACGGGCGCGTGCCATCATTTCAGCGTCTTCGCCGTAGATAGACACCATTCCTTCGTCATTGATATCAATTTTAACGCCGGTTTCATCGATAATCTTGTTAATTGTTTCTCCACCTTTACCGATTACCACTTTGATTTTATCTGGGTTAATTTGCAGCGAATCAATTTTTGGTGCGTAGGCACTTAATTCAGTACGCGGCTCTGCTAATGCAGCTTCCATATTATCTAAAATAGTCATGCGGGCCACTTTGGCATCCGCAAGGGCTTCTTTTAGAATATCCGTTGTGATTCCTTCAATTTTAATATCCATTTGCAAAGCAGTGATACCTTCACGCGTTCCCGCCACTTTAAAGTCCATATCGCCAAGTGCATCTTCCAGCCCTTGAATATCTGACAGAATCGTATAGTTTTCGTTCTCATCCATCACAAGGCCCATCGCAATTCCGCCGACTGGAGCTTTAATTGGTACACCCGCATCCATGAGAGATAAGGCACCGGCACAGATACTGGCTTGAGAAGAGGAACCGTTTGACTCCAAGACTTCAGAAACCACACGAATCATGTATGGGAATTCTTCAGCATCTGGAATAACCGGTTCTAATGCGCGTTCACCTAAAGCACCGTGACCAATTTCACGACGACCCGGGCTGCCGACTCTTCCCGTTTCTCCAACTGAGAAGTTCGGGAAGTTGTAGTGGTGGATGAAGCGTCTTTTATCTTCACTGCTTAAACCGTCAATGATTTGGTATTCATTTAACGGGGCTAAAGTCGTTGTCGACAGAGCTTGTGTTTGTCCGCGAGTAAACAAGCCAGATCCATGCACACGCGGCAATAAACCGACTTGTGAATCTAATGGACGAACTTCTCTTGGATCACGACCATCCGGACGTATTTTCTCTTCGGTGATTAAGCGACGCACTTCCTCTTTTTCTAAATTGTTAGCCACTTCTTTAACGTCTTTCAGTAATTGAGCCCATTCATCTGCAGAAAGATTTTCCTCTTCATATTTCGTTTCATAAGCTTCCATAATCGCTTCTTTTACGGCAGCCGTTGCTTCCGCCCGTTCTTGCTTGTCAAAGATTTGAATGGCTTGTTTCATACTGTCATTGTATGTCGCTTTAATTTCATTGCTTAGGGCTTCTGCTGGTAAAACAAGTTCAACTTCCATTTTCTCTTTGCCAATTTCAGCGATGATTTCTTCTTGGAAGGCACAAAGTGTCTTAATAGCTTCATGACCAAAGAGCAAGGCTTCAAGCATCTCTTCTTCAGACACTTGGTCTGCACCGCTCTCGACCATATTGATCGCTTGTTTGGTACCAGCGACGGTTAAGTGAATATCCGATTGTTCTTCTTGCGCTTCTGTTGGGTTTAAAATGAATTCGCCATCAATACGCCCCACATTGACTCCCGCAATCGGTCCATTAAAAGGTACTTTGGAAATGCCTAATGCTAAACTCGAACCAAACATGGCTGTCATTTCAGGTGTATTGTCTGGGTCAACTGATAGGACAGTATTGATGAGCTGCGTTTCATTTCGGTAGCCTTCCGGGAACATCGGGCGGATGGGACGGTCAATTAAACGCGCCGTTAATGTCGCATTTTCTGATGGACGCCCTTCCCGTTTAATGAAACCACCCGGGACTTTCCCGACGGAATACATTTTTTCTTCATAGTTGACTGTTAAGGGGAAAAATGGAAGGGGAGATGGTTTTTCTTCCCCAACTGCTGTGGATAACACAACCGTATCGCCGTAACGGATGAGTGCAGCACCGGATGCTTGTTTCGCCATTTCACCAATCTCAACCACAATTTCCCGTCCAGCTAACTCTGTGGTATATACTTTTTTCTCTGACATGTATTTGCTCCTATCTTTTTCTTTTAGAAGCAGGAAGAAAACTACTAAACAAATGCCAATACTTACTCCACTAAATACTCGCATTTGATTAGTAGTGGTAGCCTTCCTGTTTCTTAATTGTGAACCGCTTTTATTTTCTCTAAAAAGAAAGCGAGATTCAAGAGAATCCCGCTTTACATTCATTATGTTACACCGAATTAACGACGTAAACCTAATTTTTGAATTAAATCACGGTAGCGTGTAATGTCTTTTTTACGTAAGTAAGCCAGTAAATTACGACGGTGACCGATTTTTTTCATTAATCCACGCTGAGAATGGTAATCTCCTGTATGCTCATGCATATGGTCGTTCAAATTGTTGATCTCTGCTGTAAGCAAAGCAATTTGGACTTCTGGAGAACCTGTATCTCCTTCGTGACGTGCGTATTCTGAAATGATTTGATCTTTCGCTTCTTGTGTCATTGCCATGGTGTTCACCTCTCTTGTTTGTTTGAATCCAATTACCGAGATAATGTTGGTGACTCATTTATCCAAGTAATGGTCTAGCGTTTAGTCTCCTAAACACTTTATAAAGAATACTAGAATTGCTTGAATTAATCAAGCCTTTAAACTGAAACTTTGCTAATTTCCTTTACTTGCCTGCTTGCAATTCAAGCATAATGTCTCGGATGTTGGCCGCTTTTTCAAACTCTAACTCTTTCGCAGCATGACGCATTTCAAGTTCTAATGTCTCAATTAATTCGCGTTTTTCATCACGCGATAATTTGCTGACATTTTCAATGGAGAAGTCGGCGTCCATATCATCTACAATTTCAGAAATGCTAATCAAGTCGCGGACTTCTTTGCGAATGGTGGTCGGTGTAATGCCATGCTCTTCGTTATATGCCTCTTGCACGGCACGACGTCTCTCGGTTTCATCAATCGCAACACGCATGGAGCGAGTAATTTCATCCGCATACATCACAACTTTCCCGTTTTCATTACGCGCCGCCCGACCGATTGTTTGAATCAGCGACGTCTCATTACGCAAGAACCCTTCTTTGTCGGCATCTAAAATGGCAACCATTGAAACTTCCGGCACATCCAGCCCTTCGCGCAGTAAGTTAATTCCGATTAACACATCAAACTCACCCATCCGTAAGTCGCGGATAATCTCCGTTCGTTCCAAAGTTTTGACATCACTGTGTAAATACGCCACTTTAATCCCGATTTCTTTAAAGTAATCGGTCAAGTCTTCAGACATTTTCTTTGTCAGCGTGGTGATAAAGACGCGTTCATTGCGCTCAACTCGTTTATTGATCTCGCTAATCAAGTCATCAATTTGTCCTTCAATCGGCCGCACTTCGACAATTGGATCCAGTAGACCTGTTGGACGAATAATCTGTTCCACGATGCGTGAAGAGCGTTCTCTTTCATAATCGGCTGGAGTCGCAGAAATATAATTTATTTGCGGCACCCGTTCTTGGAACTCCTCAATTGTCAGTGGCCGGTTATCTAAAGCACTCGGCAAGCGAAAACCGTGTTCCACCAGCATTTCTTTACGTGAACGGTCTCCTTTATACATGCCGCGGATTTGGGGCATCGTCATATGCGACTCATCGATAATAAATAAAGAGTCGTTCGGGAAGAAGTCGAGCAACGTATAAGGCGCTTCTCCGGGCTGTCGGCCATCCATATGTCTTGAATAGTTCTCAATACCCGAGACATAACCCATTTCTTGCAACATTTCTAAATCGTAATTTGTGCGTTGCTCGAGACGCTGCGCTTCTAGTAACTTGTTTTCTTTTCTTAAGATTTCGAGTTGCTCTTCTAGTTCAGCTCGAATCGACTCAATGGCACGCTGTGTTTGATCGGAAGTTGATATAAAGTGCGTAGCCGGGAAAATCGCGACATAAGTTAAATCGGCTAATATTTCACCTGTCAAAGCGTCAATTTCACGGATACGATCAATTTCATCGCCAAAAAATTCAACACGCACCGTTGTTTCTGCTCGAGACGGAAGAAAGATTTCCACACTGTCTCCGCGTACACGAAAACGGCCGCGCTGAAAATCGATATCGTTACGCTCGAATTGCATTTCAACTAGCATTTGCAGCAATTCGTCTCGGCTCATCTCTTTTCCTGTACGTAAAGACTTTACATGCTCTTTATAATCTTCCGGATTAACTAGTCCGTAAATACAAGAAACCGAAGAAACAACAATGGTATCTCTGCGTTCCACCAGCGAACTGGTGGCCGAGTGCCGTAATTTATCAATTTCATCATTTATGCTCGCATCTTTTTCAATAAAGGTATCGGATGAGGGCACATAGGCTTCCGGCTGGTAGTAATCATAATAGCTGACAAAATATTCAACCGCATTATCTGGAAAAAACTCTTTAAATTCTGAATATAATTGTCCAGCTAATGTCTTATTGTGGGCCATCACGAGGGTCGGTTTATTGACTTGTTCGATCACATTTGACATGGTAAATGTTTTCCCCGTACCTGTAGCACCAAGTAAGGTCATTTCCCGTTCGCCATTTTTAATCCCTTCTACAAGCTGACGGATGGCTTCGGGTTGGTCCCCGCTTGGTTTGTAGTCGGAGACTAATTTAAATTTTGCTTCTTCCATACCCATTTCCTTTCTTTCATTTCTCTGTTCAAATCTAGCAGACAAAGAACAAAAAAGCCCCCTGATAGATTCCTTAAGAATGCTAGCATCAGGCGAGCTTGTCTATTGGTCAGTTAATCATTAGTTATTATTAACTAATTTAGTGAGACGTGATTTTTCACGGGCAGCTTTGTTTTGGTGAATTAAACCTTTACCTGCTGCTTTGTCAAGTGACTCGTACGCATTGTTTAAGAGTTCAGTTGCGTTATCCGCATTTTCTCTTACTGCTGTTTCCACTTTTTGCATTGCTGTACGCACAGAAGTGGCTTGACCTTTTTGACGGTCTCTAATTTTATTATTTTGACGTACTCGTTTTTTCGCTTGTTCTGAAGTTGCCATTTTACATGCTCCTTTTTCTATTTTAAAGTTTATTTGTTTAAAATGAATCTTTTACTTAGCTTGAACATTTTTCAACATGTTCAAGTATACAAAATTTTTCAAAAAAAAGCAATCATTCCGAAAAATAAACTAGCGAAATGGCTTTATACATGGACTTTACTTTTTTGCGCAAAGCGCATAATAAACAGCTCCACTTGCAGCTCTTGATTAATCTGACCGGTTTTCATTTTGTAATCGGCATCGATTAAGTAA
>JBHWQC010000075.1:0-7897 GCA_043425375.1 Atopostipes sp. | reverse complement strand
GTACCAAATGGTTTGAATGATGAAGAAACAGAAGTGGCACGTTATGAACAGATTCTAGAAGAAAATCCAGTTGATTTACAACTGCTAGGTATCGGTCGCAATGGACATATTGCATTTAATGAGCCAGGAACTTCATTTGACTCCGTCACTCATAAAGTAGAGTTAACGGACTCTACGATTCAAGCAAACAAACGAAACTTCGAAAAAGAAGAAGATGTCCCTCGTTATGCGTACTCAATGGGGCTTAGCTCAATTATGAAAGCCAAGAAAATTATTCTTTTAGCTTTTGGTGAAGATAAAGCACAGGCGGTTAAGGATTTAGTAACAGCCGAAGAAGCAACAGAAGACATCCCTTCAACGATTTTAATTAATCACCCAGATGTTACAGTTATTGTGGATGAAGAAGCTGCAAAATTAGTAAAGTAATTGAATAATTACATAAAGACTCTTCTCAAATCATGAGGGAGTCTTTTTTATGTTAATTAGAGAGACCGATGATGGTTGTATTTAAAAAACCACAGATTGATAAGCTCCCGCGTTCAAAAGTTCCAAACATTTGAACGTGGCAGTACTTTTTCGTTAAAAAAAGACGCATGCGTTTAAGCATACGTCTCCTCTTTTCTCTCATCTATTCGATTTTATTGAACTAACCCAAGATACGGCGCGATACCAATAATAATTCCGGCTAAAGCAAGCAGCGTCACCATAATTGGCACCATAAATTTCAAGTAGCGGTCGTAAGGTAAGTTCACCAATTCAATGGACCCCATCAGAGTGGCGGTTGGATACATGGACGTGACAAAGTTCACACCCGCGGTAAAGGCACTAATTAAAATAATCTGTCCACCCGCGCTTCCGAGGCTGCTGCCCACAAACAACGCCGCGGCGACAGCACCTAAAATCGGCATTGTAATTCCAGCAACCCCACTTGTCGATTGTAAGAAAAGACCAATCCCTACATAAGCCAGCATCGCAATCACTCCAAAAATCCAAATTGGAACATTGGATAAGGCGCTTGAAATCCAGTAAATAAAGGTAATCGACATCCCTTCTGAGGCATCCCCCATCAGAATAGCCACCCCTCGGGAAATGGCAAGAATTAGCACAACCCCTAGTAAATCCTTCACACCCTCTAAAAAAACATCAATAAATTCCGTCTCTTTCATGTGGTTAATAAATAATAATAAAATCGAGCCGGCTAAGAACAAGAACGCAAACTCATTAAAATACCACGTGCCAAAAGGTGAAATGTGTGAGGCACCTAACAGTGTTCCAATCACTGGAATATTGGCTAAGAAAGTGATTGGTGCATTGACAATTTCAAAGGCTCTCTGCCCAAGTAATTCTTCCCATGGAATGAAGCCGATGATCATTAAGAGAATAATCACGATAAAAACCGCCGCTGAAGCTTTACGTCGGCCGGTAAATTCAGGCAATGCCCCTTCTTCTTCTGTCAACGTATCAATGGAATCCAAATCATGCGTGACCGAATTCGTTTGATCTTTTTTCACTCGATTGGCATAGCGGATTAAATAAGCTGTTCCTACAATATACAACACAACAAAAATCACGAGTCGCAAGACAATTCCAGACCCGATCGATAATTCCGGGTTTCCAATGGCGGAAACGGCCGCTCCTGTAGAAAATGGGTTCACTAAACTCGACATATTTCCGATGCTGGCGCCGATAAATAATACACCCAAGCCGACAATAACATCGTAGCCTGCCAAAACAAAAGTCGGAACAATTACCACAACAAAAGCGACAATTTCTTCCCAAAATCCAAATGAAGTTCCAAGAATCGCGAAGGCAAACGTCATAATCGCAATAAAGACTCCGCCTTTAAATTTATCTAAAAGCGCGCCGATTCCAGCTTCTAATGCGCCCGTGTAATTCATGACCGCTAAAAATCCACCAGCCACTAAAATTCCGATTCCAACATCCGCAGCGGCTTGAAATCCTTGAATAGGGGCGAGTAAAATATCCCATAATCCAAATGGCTGCAGACCTTCGCCTTGAAGGATGGCACCTTCACCTGAAAAGATGGCATCAAACACAATCTCCCCTGTTTCAGGATGCACAACGGATTGAGGAACAAAATAAGACAAAGCTGCTGTAAAGATTAAGACAATCGCAACAATGGTATAAGCTGTCGGCAGTTTAAATTTTCTCATGATTCTCTGCCCTCCACCACTAATTGCATAAAGGCTTCGATATAAATTGCCATCGCGGTTTTCATATCCTCAATCACAAGGTTCTCATTGGCTTGATGTTCGGTTTCTTCTTTACCAGGCAGCAGCGCACCAAAGGCGACAATATTTTCCATCGCTCGCGCATAAGTCGCTCCCCCACTTAATCGCGGTTCCGATTCCAAATCACCCGTCACTTCTTGATACGCTTGCATCAAGCTTTGAATCAATGCCGATTCCCGCTCGATGTGTACAGGCGGTAGATAGTCATAATCTTCCACTCGAATTTCATGCGCTTGGCCCATTTCACTTAAGCCCTCATCAATAAATTCTTTTGAATAACTCACCGGGAAGCGCATATCAGTGCCCACTTTTTGAGAATGTTCGGTAAATTCCACATTCCCGACGGTCAACATCAATTTCCCAGAAACCTCGTCTTCGACAATGCCGTAGATACCTTCGCCATTAGGATCAGCCAGCACATTGACAATAAAATCGATCATTTGATTGCTTTTGCCTGCTTTGTGAAGCGCTTCTGCTGCATAGACGATCGCATTTTCGCCTTGATCGGCAGCCATCGCATGGACCGCTTTTCCATAAACGACTAAATCATCTTCTACCTGTTTGTAGTGATAGCCGAGCTTTTTTAATGCCTCTTCGACTTCTTTGTCATAATCCACACGCGCTTGTTCAGGCACCGCATTTAATGGACCGCCGCCTTCTAGACGAATCGAAGAATTTTCTTCTGTGTGTAAATAGTACTCGATAAGCCCCTTTTCTGCATAAGTGAGCGGGAAAGAGGAATCCGGTGTAAAGCCCATGCTTGGCAGTTCTTCTTTGGCTGTATAAGCATCCATACAACGCCATAAGGATTCTTCATCCGTTCCGAAAATAAAACGCACACGCTGGTTTAATTCGTAGCCTTCATCGAGAATGGCTTTTAAAGCATACATGGAAGCCAGCACCGGCCCTTTATCATCCGAAGTTCCGCGGCCATACAGTTTACCGTCTCGCTCAGACAATTCAAAGGGATCACTTTCCCAATTGTCCAAATCACCAACAGGCACCACATCGATATGGCCCAAGACACCAAATAGTTCTTCACCTTCGCCAATTTCCGCATAGCCATAGTAGCCTTCTGGATCAATTGTTGTTTGAAAGCCTAAATTTTCTGCAATTTCTAATACTTTCTCTAGTGCCTTTTGAATTGGTTGACCAAAAGGTTGCGGCCCTTCTTCATCCAAAACACTCGGAATCGCAATCAGTTCAGCTAGATCTTTTTGATACGCTGAAAATAACTCATCAATGACTTTTTCTTTATCCATTGATTAAACACTCCTCTATTTTTTACTATTTATCTGTGAAACGCATTCAAAACCATTCACTAGTATATCAAAAATAAAAGGAAATAAAAAGTTGTTTTACTATACATGAAATATTAAAGAAATATCATTTCATTTTAATGGTTACCTAGCAAAAGATGTCGGTATTTTTGTGAAGCTCGTCTATGCGCGTAATTTTTGAGATTTCTTCGCGGTGGACTGTTCCAGCGCGTAGTTTTTTGAAATTTGACGCGGTGGGGTGAATCTGTGTGATATTTTTGATACAAAAATACCGCCCCTTTCAGTAGTTGACTGAAAAAGACGGTATTTTTTTAATTATCCTCTATATTGCTCACGATCACTCATCATTTTATAAATCATTACGATAATCGCCCATAACGCACCGGCGAGTGGCCAAATAATCCATGTATAGTGCCAGTGCATAGTGAGAAAACTCCAGGCCAGATAGACGAAAGTAATGATGGTCCAGTAAATTCCGGCAAAAGGTTCCATTTTTTGCTGCAACTGTCTTTCCTCTATGCTATATTCCCCTAAGTTTAAAACTTTCTCATAGGCGGTTTCATTCATGCCATATTTCACAAATTGGTACACACCAATACCCACCGCCAACATCAAAAGAATCACACCATAACGTTGAATTAAGAATTCATTTTCTAAAAACCCAAAATACACAATCGGAATTACAGATAAAATACAAAGCATCACACCCATAGGGATTCGGAACCGATTCTCCTCTTTGAACAAGAGATACTGTTCCTCTACAATTTCATAATCGTCATCGGTTAAATAAAAGACATTTTCTGCACTCTGCAAAGACGCTTCAATAGCCTCTAGCCTCAGCCCGGCACTAATAAACATCCCCACTGCTAAAGCTACTAAGATTAAGAGTAAGATAACCCCAATGGCAGCCAAATTAAAGGTTTCTAACGTTGGAATGAGACCCGCGCCTATCAAAATTGTCAAAACTCCTAGACCGATTTTACTGCCTTCAAAGTTGTAGGAAGCAATTAAAAATCTCGCTTCGCTTAATGAATTCAAAGAGTGATCTTTTAAATCGGTTTCTTGATTATACCCAAAGCTCTCTAGTAAGTCTTCCCGGTCGCCCATTTCAATAATAACGGTACCCAAGGCTTCGCTTTCGCTTTTTCCTTGAGAAATCAGTTCGTCAAAGCGGTCGGTGCCATTCAGATAAAGATCTGTTTTAATCCGCTTGATTTCGTCCGTATCCGGTAAATCTCGAAATAAAAAGGTGATGTGCTGTTGAATAGCTTCCATTTTCTTCACTCCTCAAGTTGAAATAAATTGGCGAATAATTGCTTGAGTGGTTTTCCAGTCCTCTGTGAGCTGTTCTAACTGCGCTTTTCCTTTATCGGTCAATTTATAATACGTGCGCTTACGCCCTTTGGTTTCCTTCTTCGAGAATGAAGCGATAAAGTTGTTTTTTTCCAAGCGATTAAATGAGGAGTATAAGGTTGTTTCTTTGATGGTGTAGACGCCATCCGTTCGGTCGCGGATATATTTTGAGAGTTCATAGCCATAGGACTCGCTTTTGGACAGGCGGTAGAGAATCATCAAATCATGAAAACCCCGCAGCATATCACTATTTACACCCATAGCATCCCTTCTTTCAACAATACATCTTTTACTCTATCTGTTAAAGTAATTATACCTTTTTTACTACGACAGGTAAAGTAAAAATAGTTCTTTTTTTAGTATTATAGATTAGATAGACGTGCTATCTCCTCCGTAAATAAGATTATAGAGGAGTTAGGCGCTCTATCGCGTCTATCACTCATTTTATAGACGTGTTAAACGCTCTATCTCCCCTATCCTTTATTTTCAATTACGTTAACAAGTAGCTCCAAACAATCATCAGCACAATAAAAAGAACAAGTCCCCCAACAAAAAGCCACGCTTCCCACTGTGCGAGGTTTAGTGTGGACCCGACGCCAAAACGTCTTTCAACAAAAACAGACGGATCTTCTTTGTTGAAGTAAATAAGTCCAAACTTCCAATTCTCTTCCTCATCAGGATCCACATAATACTGTTCATCTTCTCCCAGTAACTTTTCGCCCGCTTGCCCATATTTCAATGTTAAATACAGCGGACTACCTGCCGCAAATAGAAGATACACAACAATGGCACCGAAAAAGAGCCATTGGTTTAAATCTTGCCCAAACATTGAAAAAAGGAATAAAAACGACATCAGTAGTTGGGTCGCAATCGTTACCGCAAACAACACATTCGACCACGCTTCGCGGAAGCGTCGACTTTTCTCACTGGCTTTTTTAGGATCCAAAGGCGACAACCGTTGTTTCGAGCGGACAATCGCATGGTTGCTAAAATTAAACACAGGAATCATTAAAAGCTGAATCCCGGGTAAGGCCAAAAGAGTCCAGACACTTTTTGTGACGGTTCGGTTCACTTCAAAATTGCTATCCCAATTTACCGGAATCTGCTGAGGAATCCGGTCGTAAAAAGCAAAGGCAAGAATCACAGGAATAACGATAATCACAAACTGCCAAATAAAAAAAGTGAAATGACTCTTCGTTTGAAGATTTTCATGGTAATTCATGTCAATCACAATTTTTTTCGCTTGATGTTGTTCCGCTTCCGGCAGCTCGTTTTTCCATTTCAGAATATGGCTTCGATATTTCAAATACAAACCAAATGAAAATAACAGAAACACGAGGATGCCAACTGTTACATAAACAGCTGTAAACATCTCGGCTCTCTCAGTATTTTCAATCAATGGAAAAGCAAATAAAGGTAAACCCATCAATAAACTAACGAGAATATTCCACCAGGCATAGCGCTTTTTGTATTTTTCAACATACTCATGCTTTCTTGAAATGGCAATACCAAAAGGCGTGGCTTGCCGGCTAAAGATTGGCGTCAAACCAGACGTGACCCCCATAAGAACAAAAATTAAATACATTAAACCACTAAATAATTCCATCGCTTACCACTCCCTCTTTAAGTCTTTTGAAATATTTTCTGTCCATTTTTTTACGTTTTCAACCGATACATCGTGAATATAAATATCCACTAGTAAATCCTCGAGTCTTTCTTTTAATCGATGATCTAAATCATCAGGTATTTTATCGGTTGCATCAATTGTGTAGCCTCTTTGACTTTTCACTAAGATTTCTTCATCAACCAACATATTATAAGCTTTATTGACGGTATGCATATTGACGCCTAAATCCCCTGCCAAGCCGCGTACACTCGGGAGCATATCCCCTTTTTTTATTTCGCTTTTGACAATGCTTTTCTTTAATTGTTTCATTAACTGGATATAGATTGGTTCCGAACTTGCCTTATCGATTTCAATAAACATGCGCTTCCCTCCTTTTATCGCTAATCTTCTACTTGTTATATAACAAGTATAACATAAAACAACAATTTTACACTTGTTTTAAATGCACTGTGTTATAATACGAGTGAATATTTCTTTAAAGAAAGGAAAATGACTATGCATATTGCACTCATTGCGCACGACAAGAAAAAAGAGGATATGGTAAAGTTGACCACTGCCTACAAGGAAATTTTAAGCAAACATACGTTATACGCCACCGGGACCACAGGGGGACGAATTATAGATGCGACTGGTTTAGATGTGCACCGTTTTAAATCCGGCCCTTTAGGAGGCGACCAACAAATAGGCTCACTGGTTTCTGAAAATAAATTGGATTTGATTATTTTCTTAAGAGATTCATTGACTGCTCAAGCCCACGAGCCGGATATTTCAGCACTCTTGCGCTTGGCTGATCTATACAACGTCCCTTTAGCTACCAATATGGGATCGGCAGAAGTGATGCTTCGGGGATTAGAATCCCAATTCTTTGAATGGCGTGAAATAGCCCGAGGGCATGATCGCGATCAATTATAGAAATCTTCGTAAATTTATCTAGTATTATATATAATAAGAGAGAAAGAGGATTGGTGAGTACAGGAACCCTTCGTTTAAATAAAGAAGAGCAAAAATTATGGGCGTTATCGTGTAGGAAACTATCGCCTTTTAGCTGATATTCATAGTGAAGAAGTTAGAACCGTTATTTTCAATATTCAGCCCCGTAGTGATATCTATAGCCATTAGAGAAATATTTTATGATAATTTTACGAGATTTGAGGGCTAACGATAAAAAAAGAAACTGCACTTCCGCAACGGGTGTGTAGTTTCTTTTTTGGTCTTTTTAGAATTCAAAGGTTGTTAGTTGACGCTTATATTCTTTTGCTCGCGCAACGACATCTTCAAAAAGCGCAAGAGAATGGATATCCTCCATATATGAACTTTCTGGATGCCACTGGACGGCAACAATATTTTGTTCGGACTCTTCCGACTCCACTGCTTCAATCACCCCA
>JBHWQC010000074.1:0-49789 GCA_043425375.1 Atopostipes sp. | reverse complement strand
GAATCAACAACGGAAGAAGTTGGTTCTACTGAAGAAGAAAGTGAAGTTGAGGATAGCGCAGGAGCTGAATTATTGACTGTCGGGGACAGTTATACAATAGACGACATTACTTTCACAGTAAACAATACCTATTATACAGATGAACGTAACGAATTTGCTGAAACGGACCCTGAAAATGTTATTGCGATTGAGTATACACTTGAGAACAATAGTGACGAAGATTATCCGTTCGGTGTGGACACGCAAGTTTATGCTGACGGTCAACAAATGGAGAGTTACCCATTGGGGACTGATTTAGGTTCGGTTTCTAGTGGTCGTTCGGTTGAAAGCACTACTTATTACGGTATAAACGGCGAGAAAGTCGAACTGGAATGGGAACCGTTCTTTTCATTCTCTGGTGATAAAGGTATCTGGGATATAACGCCCGATTAATAATACACTAATACAAAAACCCCACACCCTACCTAGCAGTAAGAAGTGTGAGGTATCAAGTAGAAACAACCCTTCAATAAGGGCTGTTTATGCCCCTATTGTAACAAATAATAGGAGGAAATTAAATGGCAAGTTTTAGAAAGCGCGGCAAATCATGGGAGTATCGCATACGTTATACGAAAGACGGCGCCTAAAAAGAACTTTCAAAGAGTGGTTTTCGCACAAAATCAGAAGCAAAAGTGGAAGCGGATCGTATTGAGCACGAGATTAATTTAGGTGTAGACCATCTTAAAGGTGATATGCCTTTTATCGATTATTATACAAATTGGGTCAATGCCTATAAAATGGGTGTGTTCAGCGAAGAAACCGACCGCTTTTATAGACATGCGATTAAATTAGTTGAACAATACTTTGATGGACTGCTGCTTAAGAATATCACTCGGGAGAAATATCAGAATTTTTTGAATCAGTATGCTGAAGGTCGTTCAAAAGAATCGGTGCGCAAAGCACATACTAAGATTGGCGCTGCATTAAGAGATGCGCATCAGAATGGTTATTTGCAGCGTAACCCAGCGGAAAGGCCAACAATCAAAGGAAATGATGGCCAAAAAGAATCCATGAAATACTTACAAGCGTCTGAAGCTAAGAAGCTGATTAAAGAGCTGCTGCATGACATACAGCCCTCTTATACTTCAAGATACATGCTCATCTTACAATTGGCTACTGGGATGCGTATATCAGAAGTTATGGCGCTACAATTTAAAGACTTTGACTTTTTGCATAATCGTGTAGATATTAATAAATCTTGGGACTACAAATTTAACAATGAATTCAAACCGACAAAAATAAAGAGTCTCGGAATCTTTCTTTTGATAAAAATACAATAACTATTATAAAAGAACTTTATAATTATAAACTTTCTTAGAAAGTCATCGATAATAAACAAAGAATGTTTATAGGCCGCGCGAATAGGATCCCTTCGATTCACGCAATTAATAAAACATTAAGACGTGCTTGTGAACAGACCGCGCCCTGTGATGACTTCTCATGCTTTAAGACATACTCATGCATCCATGTTAATCTTAAAAGGCGCAGACCTTGCTTATGTGGCCAAACGTTTAGGTCATCGAGATTCATCCGTGACAAGTCAGGTGTATGTTCATGTGCTGGAAGAATTGGAAGAAAAAACGATAACAGAATAAGATAATGTGTTCTCTGAGTTATACTAGGGGCAAAACCCTCGGAAACGTTGATGTGTCAATGGGAGTATATTCCCCCATTCTCCGTTTAAAATAAATAGTTTTTTATTTCTCTGCTTCCGGCACTAAAAAAGTAAGATGCTTAGGAAGAATCTGCAAATCAATTGGAAATGTTGGTCCTTTTTCTCCATCCATTGCTAAATGCATAGGTTTAGAAGCTTCAATTCTTATCTGACTAAATGATGTGTGAATAGATAAATTATTTTCGTTCTCTCTAACATTATTTCTGAATACATCCGAAGCCAAGGAAGCTGTATTTCTTAATAAATCAGAATCTTTCAATGCGTAAAGATGGAATTTTCCATCATCCATTTTCGCCTCTTCAAAAAAAATAGGAATACCAAATACGCTATTGGATAACCCGATGATAAGTAAGGTGAGATTCTCCAAGAAAACCTTTCCCGTCTCTGTTTCTACCGTGAGATCAAATGTTTCGTGCTCATTTAATGCAGAGAGTCCTTCTACTATATAAGCGAAGGGGCCTAACTTTTCTTTTAACTCATCATCGGTTTTCCAAGCCGTTTCAGGAATGGAACCAGCTGATAATGTACTCACAAAATAATCGTCATTAATTTGGCCAATATCCACTTGTCTCTCTGTCAACTGATTTCTATGAATTTTAGAAACCAAGCGGTCTATGTTAAGTTCCGTGTTCAATGCGCGTGCAAGATTATTGGTGGTCCCTAATGGCGCAAGAACGATTTCTGGCCGATTATTTAAACCAGCAATAGCCCTTACGTATTTAGATATTGTACCGTCGCCCCCAAAAACATACACTTTACTAATGCCGGACTGGATGGCTTGTACCGTTAGGTTTTTAAAATCATCGTCGCCAGTCGTTTTATAACATTGCACTTCAACCGCAACATCTGCAAACGCCTCTATCAATCTAGCTGCAATTTCTACTGCTTGCTCGCCACCTGATGAAGGGTTGACAATAAACAATACTTTTTCCAAACAATCCCCCCTTAGTGACGAGTCAAAAGCTGACAATCTGCACAAAGACCAGTAACTTTAAAGCTATGCGTATCGACTTTAAAATTGGTTTCTTTTTCAGCCGCTCGTTCCGCCTCTTCAAAACTCGGGTAATCAAAATCAGCTACTTTTCCGCAATTTCTGCAAATGGCATGATAATGGCGAGTTTCTGTTAAGTCAAATCGACTAGAACCATCGCCAAATGGCAGTTCAATCACAATCCCCGCTTCTTTAAAAAAGTTCAAGTTGTTATAAACAGTAGCAACACTTACGTTTGGAAAGTCAGTTTTTAACTCTTCGTAAATGTCATTTGCTGTGGGGTGATTGCCTTCAAGTGCAAGATATTCCAATATGGCATATCTTTGAGCAGTCATCCGTATGTTTTTCTTTTTTAACTGCTTGATAATTTTTTCAATATTAACACTCATCCTATCACCCACCTCTTAGCTAGATTCTATTTATTCCATCGATCTTTGACTTTCTCTGTAAAATTTTCTACTGTTCGTTTAAATACTGACATTTTTTCTACTACGCCTTCTTTATTCGTTTCAAGGGCATCCGTTTCATCGGCTAATTCAGCTTTATTCTTTTGAATAGTCTGTTTAAATTGTTTTTGCATAAAGCCAACAATTTTATCCGTTGATGTAGATTGTCCTTTTAATTCATTTATAGCCATTACTTTTAAGACTTGAATATAACTGTCAGATAACGCACGGGTGACAATTGATGCTGTCGTGCCGCTAATTATCCCTCCTACAATTGTTCCCACACCGGGTATAAACTTAAAAGCATTCGAAACGATCGACCGTCCAATAAAGGTAGCAGATCCTGTTCCTCCCACCGCAGCAATGATACTCATAATCGTGGCTCGATCAATCGGAACACCAAAAATAACTGTAATATGCGTGAGTAAAGTAATCTGCATAGGTACTAGAACAGATGCATCTGAAAAAGGTATGGGTGTAAAACCTACGCCGAATGTCGTGACAATATAACGATTTGCCCAGGTTTTCGCACTTCGAACTTTACGTTCGACGTCTACTTGCTGGGCATTAATAAAAGCTTTTTGGGCACTCCTTGGAATCAGATTAAACGTTCGTTCAATCAATTCTTTTAAGCCAAACGGTTCTACCGTATAATCATCGGAAATGACATAAGGTTGAGCTAAAACACTGTGGATAGCTGCAACAGGCAAGTTCATCTCGTTTAATAAAGACTCAAACTGTGTTGCTTGTTCACCAATGGCCTGTGTGAGCACTAAGATAACGGGTAGTTTATTAGAGATGGCTTCAAGCATCTCGATTTCAGATTCTTCGATTCGAGAAGAAGTTCCCTGAATACAATAGTAAGCAACATGTATCGCCTCTTTCGTTCCTTTTTTCTCTTCAATTAAGTTAAAGATTTCACTTTTGACGTTTTTTTGCACTTCAGGGCTCAATTCTAACCCACGCGTATCATAAAGTGTAATCGGCACATCTTTGCGGGAAATTTTCTGTAAATGTTTGGTAACCGGTTTGCCCATTCCAGTATCTGCGATGCGTTCGCGAAAAACACTGTTTACTAAAGTACTCTTTCCTACTCCGCTTTTCCCAATCAGCAAGATGTTGACGGGTGGAAGGTTTTCTAATTCTTTTTCCGTCCGGTCTAAGATTTCTTGAGCCACATCAAAATGTTTATCGACATTTTTCACGGTATAAATCCCTACTTTCGCTACATACTATGGTCTAATCGATTATTAATTTCCACTGACTTGTTCATAATTTGTTACGTGCCAGTTGCCATCACCATATTGGAGGTAAACCTCATAAAATTCCGTTTGTTCTCTATTCGATACAGTGGCCACTACACGTCCAGGGCCATTATTTCCGACCCAATGCTCAATTAAATCACTTTCAAGTCCTGTAACTGCCATCACCCGTTCTTTTATCTCTACGCGATCGGATGAGCCTGTACTGTAATCTGTGGCGTGGTTAGGATCATGGGGTGGATTCTCATTCACCACTTCTGACTCGCCTTCCTCGCTGTTGGTACTTTCAGCCTCTTCTTCTACTTCTTCTGGCTCTTCAGCGGGCTGTTCTGTTTCTTCAGTATTTTCTTCAGGTTCAGATCCAGTTTCTTCTGGACTCGTGCTCTCTTCTTGCGTGTTTTCTCCCGTGGATTCTTCTTGAATGAGTGCCGTTTGCTCCTGGTCGTCTTCAAGGTTCACATCGTCTCCACTTCTGCTGAAGATAAAAATGACTAGAAGGATTAAAATAGCAAATAATATCCCGATAATCCAGTAATACAGATTACTGATTCCTTTAGTCGATTCTTTCTTTGCTCTTCTTCGGTTTTGCTGACTTCTACGTTCTTGTCTAGATTCATTTTTACTCATGATATCCACCTCATTTAATGTAATTGTTCTGCTGCTATACTTGCAGTAGACAAACTATAATGCGCGCGCCCCACTAATACAGAAAACATTTGTTTTTCTTCTTCCGACCAGCCCCTTAAAGCACCCTCTACATATTCTACAAAGTCATTTGTAAATTGATGATAAATGGTCTTCGCTTCATCAGATAATTCAAAAAATGAAAACCTTTTGTCTTTACCAACTTCTCGAGTGACTAAGCCATTTTTTACAAGTACATTAATCTGTCTTGATATCGTTGACTTATCGAGTTCACTAATTTCGGTAATCTCTTTTAAGGTCATCCGTTCATCGCCAATAATTGAAATTAAATTAATGGTTGAAGCATTGATATTTTGCTTCGCTAATATATTCTTTTTGACTTTTGAAAATTGATGATTAAAAGCAACAATCTTCTCCAACATGTCCTGTATATCTACTGTCCGCGCCATCTTATTTCCTCCTATTAGTTTGGGTATAAAACTAACTATTTGCATAGGCAAACTATACCATATTTCTCTGATCGAGTAAATATCCGTCCGAACGCACAAACTTTTATTCGCTTCACAGCAGTGGTATAATAAGCAAGATATTTTAGAAAAGGTGATTACATGTCTTATGATGGATTATTTACCCACGCAATCGTTAATGAACTCAGAGACCATTTATTAGGTGGTCGTGTAAACAAAATTCACCAACCCTATTCGGATGAGTTGCTTATTCGTATTCGGGCCAATCGTAAAAATTACCAATTATTATTATCAGCCCATCCTCAATATGCGCGCGTTCAACTAACAAGTTTAACGTTCGAAAACCCCCAGCAGCCTCCACAATTTTGTATGGTATTAAGAAAATATATTGAGACCTCTACACTAATCGACATTCAGCAAGTAGAAAATGATCGAGTCATCGAATTTACCTTTACAGGCAGAGATGAATTAGGTGACGAGCAACATTATTATTTAATTGCTGAAATTATGGGCCGCCATAGTAATATTTTACTTGTAAATAAAGAAGAAGGGAAATTATACGAAGCGATTCGCCATGTCTCATCCAGCCAAAATAGCTATCGAACGCTTCTACCAGGTGCGAATTATAAAGCAGCTCCGGCGCAGGACAAGGTAAATCCATTTGAATATGAAGGAAAAATCAATCTAGAGGGGGAAACTACAAAGGAGCGGACTCGTTCCCTGCAGAGTCAATTCCAAGGATTTGGACGGGATTCAGCAGAAGAATTGCTTTATTTAATCGAAGAAAACAAGGAAATGGATGCAACTACTGTTTTCCAAAATTTTATAGGGAAATTTGAAGCGCATGACATTGAGCCAGCACTCACAGAGGAAGGCAATAAAGCGTCGTTTACCCCTTTCCCCTATTCAACAATTGAGGGAGAAAAAACCCTTTTCCCCACTCTCGCTGAATTATTAGACGAATATTATGAGAATAAAGCCGAAAGAGACCGGGTCAATCAACAGTCAAATGATTTGTCGCAGCTATTAAACAATGAACGGAAAAAAGATGTCAATAAATTAAAGAAATTAGAGCGGGAATTTAAAGAGACTGAACGCGGTGAAACCTATCGGGTACAAGGGGAAGTGTTGACAGCTTATATGCATACGGTTGAACAAGGGATGGAACAAGTTGAACTGGAGAACTTTTACGAAAATAACGAACCAATAACGATTGAGCTGGACCCCCAAAAATCACCTGCAGAAAATGCGCAGTGGTATTTTAACCGCTACCAAAAAATGAAAAATCGAAAGAAACATTTAGCGAGTCAGATTCCTTTAACCAAACAAGAAATTGACTACCTCGATTCTATACTGGCTCAATTAGAAATTGCTTCAAGTGGTG
Source organism: Atopostipes sp. (assembly GCA_043425375.1). Lineage (GTDB taxonomy): Bacteria > Bacillota > Bacilli > Lactobacillales > Carnobacteriaceae_A > Atopostipes. The sequence continues at coordinate 42,880 of JBHWQC010000074.1, read as the reverse complement.
ATATCGAAGATATTCGAGAGGAATTGAGAGATCAAGGCTATCTTAAAAAGCAGCGCCGTAATAAAAAGAAAAGAAAAGATGTTTCTAAACCGGAAAAATACTACTCTACAGACGGCGATTTAATTTATGTCGGAAAAAACAATAAGCAAAATGATGAATTGACAATGAAAACAGCGAATAAAACCGATTGGTGGCTGCATACAAAAGATATTCCAGGTTCACACGTCGTGATTCGAAACGACAATCCGACAGAAAAAACCATTGAAGAAGCGGCGATTTTGGCTGCTTATAACAGCAAATACCGCATGTCTTCCTCTGTGCCGGTGGATTACACACAGATTAAGCATGTACACAAGCCAAATGGTGCCAAACCAGGTTATGTGATTTATGAGAATCAAAATACTGTCTTTGTTACTCCAGATAAAAATATTGTGCGGCAATTAAAAGAAAAACCAAAAACTATAGAGAAATAAAAGAACTTCCCTTTCACTTTTAATCGTGAGAGGGAAGTTTTCAGTTAGTCTAGTTTTTCTAATTTATGATGAAGCCCTGGAATAAATGCAGTGATAAGTAGAACGCTGGCAAAAATAAGTACTGTTGCTGATAGAAAAGAATTCCTCAATAGAGTACTTAAAACTAACAGCACTAGCATGAGTCCAATCCCATATGATCCCCAAATCGTGGTAGATAATATATAGTCCTCACTATCATTCACTTCTATCTTGTTTGATTTCTGGCCAAAAGTAGACGTTTGTAACGTCGCTTGATTATCAACAAGGGGAATTTCTAACCATTCCTTATTGTAGATTTTAGCCACTTTGTTTTCCATTTAAGGTCAAGCCGATACCTCCCAGCATCCCTACCCAACCTGTATCACGGTACACACGACATTTTTTCATCCTTCATCACTCCAAAGACTTAGACATTAATTACTTGACACTGTCTCTCCTGGGTAATCGTTCATTCCAGCAGTCACATTTGTTGCTTCAAACCCATGATTATTCAGGATTTCAGTGCCTTGACGTGAGAAACGCTCGGCTTGGCAAATCACGTAATAGTGGTTATCTTTATCTAGCTGATCTAAATTCTCTTCTAATTGACTTAATGGGAGATTAATTGCTCCTTTAATGTGCCCGCTCGCAAATTTTTCTGGGGTGCGCACATCCACAATATGGACATTCTCTTCGCCCTTCTCTACCACCACTTGATGAAAATCTTCAATTGAAATATGTTTCATTCTATACAGCCTCCTATTAATAGTACCTTAAGCATACTATGTTCCAACAGGACTTACAACTAAAGACGGGCTACCAAGGTTTTGTAACCAGGTTTTGCATTCGAAAAATAGCTCCTGGTCTAAAGAAAAACACACCTAGAAAAAGTGAAATAATCAGTAGACTGATTAATAAAAACACTCGAATATTTAAATTTGTAAAGATGTTCGGAATCAATGGATTAAAAATAAGTAAGGAAAGAATTATTTTTCCTAAGAATGTTGTTTTAATTTCTATTTACTCCCCTTATCATTAATTAATTATTGATAAAAAAAGACAGTTAAGGTCAAGTAAACTTTACATCAAAAACAAAATTCTGTATAGTTGGGATGAGATGAAATGAGGAGGAATTGCTATGGATAGACATGAGATTCTTAAAAAAGCACGGGCTTCTAAAAAGGATGAAAGAGAAGAACAACTAGAAAATAAGAGTTATAAATTTAGCTGGTTCGGCGTGACTTTTATACTTGTCATTCTTATGGTATTTAGATTTTATCAGAATCAATCCGCTACAGAATTAGTGCTGATCGTCTTAGCACAAATTACTTTTAGAGCATTTTACCAGTTTCTAAAAGTAAAAGATACTTATCATACCCTTTCTTTTATTCTAACCCTGGGTGGTTTTATTGCCGTAGGTATCCTTTTTCTAGTGGAACATGAGTTGATTGGATGAAAAAGAACAATGAATTAGTCTTGCAGAATCAGCTTAAACGTGCCCGTACTGAAATCAGAATCACTCAAAAAGACCTTGCTGACTTAGTAGGGGTTTCCAGACAAACAATCAGTTCCATTGAAAACGGCCAATTTAATCCGACAGCTAAATTAGCCTTGCTCTTATGCATTGCCCTCGATAAAAAGTTTGAAGAACTCTTTTATTTTGACTTGTAACTAATAAAAAACGACAAGCTAGGTATTTTTCTCCTGGTCTTGTCGTTCTTTCCAATTCTTTTAATGTTTTACACTATATGTTCTTTGACTAAAGCTATACATTCTTCATGGTCGTGCTTTCTTGCTGGACATTGGTAACGTCCAAAGAAAATCAACCAATGATGCGCGTCGGACCAAATTTCTTCTGGCAATTTTTCCATTAAAAGCTTTTCTACCTGAACAACTGTCGCCTCTTCTGGCGCAATATGAAATTTCTTAGCTAAGCGCTGCACATGTGTATCCACCGCGATGGCTGGTTGTTTAAAAGCCACACTTAATACCACATTCGCTGTTTTACGGCCTACACCCGGCAGACTCTCTAAATCTTTTCGGTTATTTGGAACTTCGCCATCAAACTCTTCAACCAATTTGGTCGCTGTATTTTTTATAAACTTGGCTTTATTTCGATACAAGCCAATTGTTTTTAGTTTGTCTTCTAAGTCCTCAATATCCGCCTGCATCATCGCCTCTGGTGTAGGATAGGCTTCAAATAAAGCAGGTGTGACCTTATTGACACCCACATCCGTTGTCTGGGCACTTAATATAACAGCGATAAGCAACTCAAAAGGATTGTTGTAATCAAGTTCAGCCTTTGCCTCGGGATAAATTTTACCCATCGCTTTCACTACTTTAGTTGTTTCCGTTGCATCTAATAATTTTTGAGCTTCTGTCAAATTGATCTCTCCATATTTCTACTCTTTGTTTCTATCCTTTAGCCAATTAATCATGGGAACAGGTTCTATTTCCTCTTCATCATCCGCAAACATATTCGCAGAAGAAGCACTCATCCGAAACTTTTCACTTTCTTTTTCGACTTGTTCCTTTGTGCGAATATTTTTCTTTTCCCAATTGAGCAAGATACGGTCAATATATTTTAAGTTATATACCTGACTTAATACCGCCTCACGCAGCGCCATGCGAATAAGCTCATTTGAGTATTTGTCTTCTTTCATCCATTTGGTGAGAACTTCGATTTCGATCGACGACAAACTGCGCCCAAATTCTTCTTCAAAAAGGGTATATAGATTCTTGTCCTCTTTCTCTTTATTTATAACCTCTTCATCCGTTAGTTCTTGTTTCATTAACACAAAGAGTTTTTCCCATAACAAAGACAGAGAATAGGCATCTTGCGTAATCCCCTTCTCGTCTTTGGTGGTTTCAATCGACAGAACCTTTTTTTGCGTTAATTGATGAATTGCGCGAAACACATTGTCTTCAGTCATATTCATGTTTTCGCCAATTTGTTTTGTGCTTGGAAAAAGGTCCCCTTTATCCATATAGGATTTTAATTGTAAAATTAAGACCAGTTCATCATTTGACAAATTAAATTTCCGGTAATGGCGGAGTAAGAGTGTAGGAAGTACGGTTTGACCTTCAGTCATCCATTTCATCAGTAAATCATTTTCCAAAGTAAACACTCTTTCTTTTAATTTTTTCAATTAAGGCGTTAAACGGTTCAATAGTCTTGGAAACGGAATCGATTCACGAATATGTTTTGTGCCTGTAATCCAAGTCACTGCTCGCTCTAGTCCTAGACCAAAACCAGAAGTCGTCACTGAACCGTAACGACGTAAATCAAGATACCAATCGTAATCCTCCACATTTAAACCAAAATCAATAATATTTTGCTTTAATGTGTCATAGTCCGATTCACGCTGAGAACCGCCGATAATTTCACCGTAGCCCTCTGGAGCGATTAAGTCTGCACATAACACCACATCATCGCGGTCGGGATGCAGCGGCATATAAAATGGTTTGATTTCTTTTGGATAATTTAAGATAAATACCGGCTGGTCAAATTGGTTCGCAATAAAGGTTTCTTCTGGCGAACCGAAATCAACACCCCACTCTACATCAAAGTCATTGTCTTGAAGCATTTTAACCGCTTCATCATATGAAATGCGTGGGTAAGGTAATTTGGTATATTTTTCTAGTGTCTCACGGTCACGCTCTAATACTGTCAAAGCATAGTCACAGTTGTCTAAGACGCTTTGAACTAAATACGCAACATAGCGTTCTTGTATTTCTAAGGATTCGTCTTGATCCATAAAAGCCATTTCCGGCTCGATCATCCAAAACTCCGTTAAGTGGCGACGCGTTTTCGATTTTTCGGCACGGAATGTCGGGCCAAAGGTAAAGACTTTACCAAATGCCATAGCCGCAGCCTCTGCATGCAACTGTCCCGTTTGTGCGAGGTAAGCATCATCTTCAAAGTAGTCAATATGGAATAAATCCGTTGTATTCTCACCAGCGACAGCTGTTAAAATAGGCGAATCAATGTTGACAAAACCTTCTTTATTAAAGAACTCATAAGTTGCCCGGATCATTTCATTTCGAACCAGCATAATCGCATGTTGTTTGGAAGAACGCAGCCATAAATGGCGGTTGTCCATCAAAAAGTCCGTTCCGTGCTCTTTTGGTGTAATCGGATAGTCCACAGACTCGCCGATAACTTCCATTTGGTCGACATGAATTTCATAACCAAAAGCTGATCTGGCGTCTTCTTGAATTGTCCCAGTAATTTTAACGGACGTTTCTTGGTTAATATGTGTCGCTAAATCAAACAACTCTTCTCCGACTTGATTTTTTAATACGATACCCTGAAAATACGCTGAGCCATCACGTAACTCTAAAAAAGCGATTTTTCCACTTGACCGTTTATTCGCTACCCAAGCGGTCAGTTCAACTTCTTGGTCTACATAGTCTTTTGCTTCTATAATCCTTATTCGTTCCATTTAATTACTCCTTAGTCAATTTAAATATTTTTTACCGTACGTACCCACTCACCCGAAGTTAAATAATATATAGTGTACCCTATACTCTTATTTTCTTGTCTGAAACTTACTTCCCAAATGGGCTTGTTTTCATAGAGGCCAATGCGAGCTTCTAAAATTTTTTCTGGCTTTTCACGTTCGATAGTTTGGCTAATTGCTTCGTATTCGGTCATTGCATTTTCTTGTTCAACGACCTCAATTGCCCCGCCATTTTGCTGGACAATAACAATAATTGGTGTATCTTGGCTATTCGTTCCTGTAATCGTAAAAAACGATTCCTCTCCGTTATACCAATAAAAATCCTCTGCTTCCACTAAATCCGCTCTTCTAGAAGCGAGCTCAATGGTTTCCGCCTCAGCTTGTTGGAACGGAGCTAGTGAGCGAGTGATTACTGTGGTAACGGCTAGTATGAAAAGCAGCATCCCAATGATTGATGCAATTAAAAATTTTCTCACTCAAACTCACCTTCTGTTTTCAATAAATGAACTTCTACAGTATAGCAAATTCTTTATAGGATTGAAACTAGTGCCTAGGGTCTTTTAAAGAATTATTTTTCCCTGAATCGATGAATTTTTGCGCTTCAAGTCCTAATTGCTTGTTTTTATAAATTTCAATCGGTACTCCATTTGGTAGAGACTCAGTAAAGACTTTCGAGTAATTCGCCGATAAAAAGCGGTCATCTAAAATGACTAGGACGCCTTTGTCGGCTTCATTTCGTATGAGCCGGCCAAACGCTTGTTTAAACTTTAAAACTGCTTGCGGTAAATATTCATGCGTGAATGGATTCAGACGATATCGTTTTAAATAATCGGTCTTTAATTGCATAATGGGTGTATCCGGCGCCGGAAAAGGCAGACGCGTTAAAATAACTAACTCTAATTCTTCTTTTGGCAAGTCAATCCCTTCAAAGAAACTATCTGCACCAAGAATAACAGCCGGTTTGTGGCGCTTGAAATTTTTAAGAATGCGATTGCGGGTGCCTGAGATAGACTGTGCCAACAGCATATAATCAGCCAGCTCTTCAGTTCCCATCAGTAAATCATAGACTTCTCGCAGCACAGCCAATGATCTGAACAATACAATCGTATTGGCGCGGGTATGCGCTAAAATAGCCGCCAGTTCTTTTGCAAGTAACTTTGCGTACTCTTCATTGCGTAGATTTTTAGGGTTGATGTTCTCTTCAGGCAACATGACCCGCACTTGTTCGCCATAGTTAAAGGGACTCGGCAGCTGTAAAAACTGCATAGGCAGATCCTTTAATTGCTCGGAAAAATACTGTTCACTGTCTTTAAAGGACAAGGTGCTGCTCGTAAAAATGACCTTGGAGTGTGTCGCTAAATAATCAATCAGCGAGTTATTTTCCCCCCACTGCAGCGTATGAAATTGAATCGACTGTTCGATATGGTCAGGTAAGTAGCTCACCCAGCGCATCGCCTGTTTGGAAGAATCTCCTAAATTAAAGAGCAATTGAAATTGTTGCTTCCAATTCATTAGAAAAGTCGAAATTTTTCCAAGTTCGATTAACAATAATTGCTGGCTGCTGGTTAACTGCTCAAAATGCTTTAACCCAGCTTGTGAAACTTTTTGACTCATATAAATAAATTCTTCTAAGCCGCGCAGGATGTTTTTTAACACTCTTTTCTTTTTAAAACTTAAATGCTCTAATTCAAACGCCTTTTCTACAAATTGAGAATCTTTACGTGTCGAAAATGCACTTTCCTCATAATATGTCAAATAAGCATTTAAAATACTCTCCCAAGACTCTTTCAGTAATTCAGTATTGCGATCAAGTGTTAGTAAATCGACAGCTTTAATCCATTTTTCTTTTTCCAGTGTATTGATGAGTTGAGCAATGCCTGTATTTTCTAGGATAGAGCCCATTTTATCTAGTTGAGTCAGCAATTCAATCCCATGAATGGATTGCGTACTGGCTTTGTTCACAATTTCTGGAAAATGATGGGCTTCATCGATAACCAGATATTCCAGCGATGGAATAACAGGCTTTGGGGTTTGCCAATCGTGAACTAAGAAATGATGATTCGTTAGGATAATTTCGGCATGTGCTATTGACTCTTTAATTCTTTCATAGAAATCATACGCTTTCCAATGTGCATCAATGTATTGGTTGCTGGTGACGCGAATTTCTTGCCAGAAAGTTAAATCTAAGTGACTGCCCGCATTAATTTCAGAAAGATCTCCGGTAGTGGTTTGAGTGAGCCACACGAGGATACGCATACTTAAATAAGCTTCAGAATCTTTGGCGGTGATGAGCTTGAGCCATCGTTCGAAAATACTTAAAGATATATAATGATGACGACTTTTAACAAGAGTTGTCGGAATTTTTCGAGCCAGGATGTTTTCCAAATCTGGCAGCGTTTCTTCCAAGAGTTGGTCTTGTAAAAGTGTCGTGTAGGTGCTGATGACGATTGGATGTTTATGATTTACATGGAAACTCAAAGGAAATAAATACCCCATGGTTTTTCCGATCCCTGGCGGTGCCTCAATCGCCAATTTTTCAAGTGACAACTCTCGGTTGAGATAGGCATGAATGGCATCCATCATTTCCGCTTGCACTTCTCTAAACACATAGTTTCCCTTTAAATACTCTCTTTTTCCTTCTGCTGTGTCCGGAAAATTATGGACAAGCTCTTGATTTCTATCAGCAATTGAGTACTCTGTAGGTTTTTTAATCGCCATTTGATTCACAACTACCAAATCGTCAGCTAACGGCGCTAATTCTATTTTGGCTGCTTCCAGTGCCCGTTCAAAAAAGAAGGCCGTTTCGTGGGTGGTACAAGCAGCTAATTCATTCAGTTTTTCTAAAGTGACGAGCGGAAGTGACTTGGCATAATGAAATAATCGATTAAAGATATGCACCGTTGCTTTTGCATCCGCTAAGGCATCATGCGCATCGGCCAAATTATAATTTAAATAAGCCGCGATATCTTCTAGTTGAAAGCTGTCTAAGGTGGGGTATAAGATTTGGGTCAACTCCACTGTATCTACCGCTGGGATTTTTAATTGTTTAAACCCATGGGCTTTTAATTGCTCATTTAAAAAGCGAAAATCAAAGCCGACATTGTGAGCAACGAAAACCGTTTCTTCAAGTAAAGACAAAATCATCGGTGCGATCTCTTCGAAATAAGGCGCTTTTTTTACATCTTGATTCGCAATACCTGTTAGTTTTCGAATGTTTTTGGGAATATTCTTTCCCGGATTCACCAACGTTTCAAACGTATGAATGGTTTCTCCCTTTTTCATTAAAACGCAAGCAAATTGAATAATTCGCTCATCTGCGCCTACACTTCCGCCAGTCGCTTCAATATCGACGATGGCGTATACTTGTTCCGATAACAATGAAACTCACACCTCTATTCAAAAGTTAAATCTTACTCTTCGATTCCTGGTATGCACTGGTTTTCTTTTAACCATTGCATAATTCTTTTTGTATCATTTGGGATTTCTTTGTAGATAACAGCTTTTAAGGCCGCTTCCAGCGCTTCACTCATCCATCTTCCCGGTCTTGTTTGTGTTTCTTGCATGATATGGTAGCCCGTAACCGCCAGTTCATCTTTTTCTTTAATCGGCAAATTGGCATGCCGTTCAAGGACTTGCAAGTGTTCTTGCTTTTGCCCTTCAAGTTCCATTAAATCTTCTACTTCTAATGCAAATCTGGCGCCCAAATGAAACAATTGCCAGTCATTCAACTCACCTGTATTTAAACGAATCTTAAGGGCTTGAAATAAGGTAATGGCTTCTTGAATCATTTGATTCGATAATTTCCAGGCTTTTAAAAAAGGTTTCGGTTTAAAAGAGCCATTCGGAGCGGTTTCTTCAATTTTTAACAGCAAGTAAGCCCATGCTTGCCGAATGTTTTGAAAAGAAGTAGAGCGCTCAATCAATTCAAGGAGGGCAGCCTTTTTATCGGCTAAGCTTGGACAATATAAATATAAATTCGTTTTAATCATAGAAGCCAAGCCAATAAAATACCATTCACCAGTCAGTAATTTTTCAAACTCAACTTGGATACGTTCAACGGCAATTTTTTTAAGTAAATGCGCGTTTTCACGAATTGAAAGCAAGGTCTCCCCTTCAATTTCAAAGTCAAGCTGTGCAGCAAAACGCACCGCTCGCATCATTCGCAAGGCATCCTCTTGAAATCGTTCCTGCGGCTTTCCAACTGCCCGGATAATTCGCCTGTCTAAATCCACCAGTCCGTCAAACGGATCAATCAAATTTCCTTCAATATCCATTGCGATAGCATTCATCGTAAAATCTCGGCGCATCAAATCATCCGTTAATGAGCGCACAAAAGTAACCGAATCCGGGCGTCTAAAATCTTTGTACGTGGATTCGGTACGGAAGGTGGTAATCTCGTAGCTTTCATCATTTTCTAAAACCATAACGGTTCCGTGTTCTATTCCGATATCAACCGTCCGCTGAAATATTTTTTTAATCTCACTGGGCATAGCACTCGTCGCAATATCAACATCGTTAACGGTTAAGCCAAGGATCCGATCGCGCACACTGCCGCCCACAAAATAAGCTTCAAAACCCGCAGCCACTATTTTATTTAATACAGGCAAAGCTTTCTCAAATTCACCGTCAATTTTTAATCTTTTAGTCATTTCAATGCAACCTTTATTCTGAAGTTTGTCCATCGATACGTTCAAATCGATATTTGTCTCTTGTTTGAAACTTAGCCATTGTCTCCTGGAAAGCTTCGGTTAAGTCGATATCTAAAGAATTCGCCATCGTGATCGTGATAAATAAAATATCTGCAAGTTCTTCAGCGATTTCTTGCTCTTCTTCAGATTCTTTCTTTTGTTTTTCACCATGATAGTGATTAATTTCTCGGGCCAATTCCCCTACTTCTTCTGTCATTCTTGCCATAGACGCTAAGGGAGAAAAATACCCTGCTTTAAATTGCCCGATGTAATCATCGACCATTTTTTGCATGTCACTCATTTCCATAAGAAATCCTCTTTTCTAACTAGCCGACAATTGTTTTGTCGATTTTTTGTTCGATAGCGATTAACTCACTTGTTAAAGCGTTAAAAGTCTCTTTTTGGCCTTCAATTAAAGTTGAATCAATTTCTTCCAAAATTTGTTTGCGCGCAAGTAGTAAGGTTTCAATATTCAATGCATCGTCAACCATTTCCACAACCTCACTAGGAATATTCTCATTCCAAGGCGCATAAGGATTGTCTTCTAGGACGGCCAAATATTCTGGCTGTTCCCATGCCTCTTCAAAATCTATTTCGATATACAAAGAAGAACTCCAATTTAGACGGATTTCATGAAAAGCCTGCATGGCATCTTTAAAGGTATGGCCATTTTTATAAAAACGAAAAGACGGTTTTTGATTGCCTTTGACTGTCATATAAATGCCCCGCGGGGTTTGGTCGACTTGTTCAACAAAATGCGTTTTTTCTAACATAATGTCATGATTGTATAAATAATCTAAAATCCATAACGATTCACGACGTTTGAGTTCATATTTTTGAGTAAACCATTTGAGAAAATGTTTTTTATCGGTATTTGTAATTTCAGCAGCCATGTGTAATCGCCTCATTTTTTGACTGTGTTTAGAATAAATAATCGTCCTCAAGCAAAGCCATCATTTCAAAATCTGTTTCTGTACTGAGCATAACATATCTATTAGCCATTTCGCGCATTTTCTCGGTCTGTCCATCTTCTCTTAGGAAAAAAGCATACTCTTTTAAGAAGTCTAAATCATCCTCTAGATATTGAGCGGCTTGATCAAATAAATCGCCTGCTTTTTTGTATTCTTCCAAGTTGTTATACGCAGTCGCCAGCAACCATAAGGCCTCTGGCAATTGCTTGGTTGTTTCGCCCGCCTGGTTTAAGAGCTCAATCACTTCTTCATACCTGTTCATATAGTTTAGATAGGTTGCATATTTAATATATGGGCGATCATTATCGGGAGCGATGGCAATAGCTTCTTCATAATAGTGATTCGTCTTTTCGGTATCGTTTAATTTTGCTGTCAGTTCAGCGGCTTTAAAATAAAATTCAAGATTTAATTCGTTTTGACGGATGCCCTCTTTAATTTCTTCTAATGCTTTTTCAAAATTGTTTTGTTGTTCATATACTTCCGCTAACACAAAATAGACGCCGGACAAACTCGGATCCAATGTTTTCGCTTGTTCTAAAGGTTGGATCGCTTTTGTATACTCCCCTTTTTGGAAATACACAAGGCCTATTTGGTAAAAAATTTCAGGCGTTTCTCTGAAGGTCAAAGCTTCTTGGAAATAATCTAAGGCTTCGTTGAACTGCCCAAGTAAAAGGTACGCATTCCCTAACCGTTCACTGAGTAAAGTTCCAGCGATTTCATCATGCCCTTGTAGGGTAATTTTTTCGTAGTAACGAATCGCTTCTGCGTAATCAGCCGTTGTGTAATAAATTTCTGCCAGCGCAAACCATATAATCGGTTCATCTGGCAGGAGTTCTTCTGCTTGTTTCAGCTTTTGAATACTCACTTCAGGCAGCCCATTTAAATGATAGTAATCCGCCTGTACAAGCAGACCTTGCGGATAGGCGGGACTGGTTTCATCAATCGAATGCAAGAGGTCTAACGCTTCCAGCTCATTGCCATCTTCAATTTCGATTTCCGCTAAATAGATTTTTAACTCGTCGTCTCCTGGATTTAACTCCAGTAAATAATTATACACTTTTCTTGTTTCAATTAAAAATCCCAATTGATATAACGTATTTCCTAATAAATATAACGTCTCTTCGTCATCATAATTGATGGCCAATTCTAAATTTTCTTCTGCAGCTTCTAAATTTCCATTTTGAATCTCAGCAATGACTATTTCTGAATATGTCATAAAAAAATCCTCTCGAATCATTTTCGGTCTTTTGCACTAGCTCTATTTTATCATACCGTCTAGCAGAATTCATTTTTTAAAAATAAAGAGATGGTTTCTTCTACAAAATTTAAAAAATCTCCTCAAGGCTGCCCTTTTGGAGATTCTCTTTACTGTTCCATTTTAAATTCATTCAACCATTTTTCTTCTGTCTCAGTCAACTCCAGTGTTTCTATTAAATCGGGTCGTCTTTTGTAGGTTCGTCTCAAGGATTCTTTACGTCGCCATTCGTCGATTAAAGCATGATTGCCGCTCATTAAGACTTCCGGGACCTCCATCCCTCTATAGGAAGCCGGACGTGTATAATGGGGGTGCTCCAGTAAACCGGTGGAATGCGAATCTTCTACAATCGACTCATTATTGCCAACGACTCCCGGAAGCAAACGAACCGTTGCATCCACCATAACCATCGCTGCCAACTCGCCACCCGTTAAGACATAATCTCCTAAAGATACTTCATCTGTGACCAGAGAACGGATACGTTCATCATAGCCTTCATAATGCCCGCAAATAAAAATCAAGTGCTCTTCTTTAGCAAATTCTTCAGCCATCTCTTGATTAAAAGGTTTCCCCGCCGGATCCATTAAAATGATCCGTTTAGTGGAATTTGGATTTTTTTCTTGTATGTCTTCAATTGCTTCAAAAATAGGTTCGGGTTTCAACAACATCCCAGCGCCTCCACCATAAGGGGTATCATCCACCATTTGATGCTTGCCCACGCCATATTTTCGAAAACTGATGGGATTAATTTCTACCTGTTCCCCCTCTAGGGCACGTTTAACCATTGAATAACTAAACGGACTGTCAAACATTTCTGGAAACAAGGTTAAAATATCAATTTTCATCTGGATCCAGCCCTTCTAACACATTGACAATAATTTGATGTTTTTCTAAATCGACGTCGACAATAACCGAGGAAATATTCGGAAGCAGCAAGTCTTTTTTATTTGGACGGCGGACCACCCACACATCATTAGCGGGCATGAAGAGAATATCTTTTATATGACCAATCTGTTCGCCCTCTTCATTTAACACTTCTGCATCTAATAACTGTTTCGAGTAGTATTCCCCTTCCTCTAATTCAGGCAGTAAGGCCTCATCAATTTGAAGCATTTTCGTTTTAAAGAGCTCTACGTCATTAATGTTTGAGTAACCTTCAAAAGTCAGTAAGTCAAAGGACTTATGGACCCGATGCGATTCAACCACTACCGGAATATAGTTTCCCTGGCCCATATGAACCACTAATTCTGACCCTTTAGCATATCTTTCTTCCGGACGGTTGGTGTGCGATTGAACTCGGACTTCTCCACGAATGCCGTGGGTATTGACGATTTTTCCTACATCTAAATAATTTGGCATCTTCTTCTCCTCACATGTAAAGTTAAAATAAAAAATAAAAAAGTCTCTCAAACATCTGTAATCGACAGATCATTTGAGAGACTCTACTACGGACGAGTATTAGTCGACAATTGTGAGACGAACACGTTTTGGCCCGTCATATTTCACACTATAAACAATGGAACGAATCGCTTTGGCAATGCGTCCACGTTTACCGATGACACGTCCCACATCGTCTGGATGAACAGATAACAAATATTCATGGAAATCTTCCGTATCTTGGAGTTCCAGTTTCAACTGTTCAGGATGACTAAGAAGTGCGGATACAATTGTCGTAATTAAATGTCTCATTTCTTTGTCAGTCATGTTCTCATCCTTATATATCCCTTAATCAGGAATTTTAGTTGTTTTTGCGGTTCTCAATTTTTTCGTTATGCAATCTTTCCATTAAACCACGGTCTGAAAATAACTTACGAACAGTGTCCGATGGTTTTGCACCATCATGCATCCATTTTAACGCAAGTTCTTCATTAATTTCAACTTCTTTTGGTTCTGCAATTGGGTTGTATGTTCCAATCGATTCAATAATTCCACCAGAAACTGGTTTACGAGAGTCAGCAACCACTACACGGTAGAAAGGACGTTTTTTAGAACCCATTCTTTTTAAACGAATTTTTACTGCCATTTAAATTCCTCCTATGAAATTTCAATCATTCAATTTATTTTATTGAGTTTTGCTGTTAAGCATAAACACTTGACAGCCATTTGCTCACGAAGAATATAATAGCATAGATGAATAGACTTGTAAAGTCTTTTTTCTTTACTCCTTAAATAGAAGGCACTTTTTGCTCAAATTGACTATTGTACAAATCCGTATAGAAGCTTTCTTTTGCCATCAACTCTTCGTGGCTGCCCTTTTCTACAATCTTTCCATCTTCCATAACAAGAATCAAATCTGCATCTCGGATAGTAGACAAACGATGAGCGATAACAAAAGTCGTTCGGCCCTCCATCAATAAACCCATGGCATGTTGGATTTTAATTTCAGTACGTGTATCGACCGAACTTGTTGCTTCATCTAAGATAATCATTGGTTTATCAGCAAGGATTGCACGAGCGATTGTTAACTGCTGCTTTTGTCCATGCGATAAATTGGCTTTTTCGTCTAAAACCGTCTCGTATCCATCAGGCAGGGTCGTGAGAAAATGATGGATACCAACTGCTTTCGTGGCGGCGATCACTTCTTTTTTTGAAACATTGGGCGTGTTATACACCAGGTTGTCTCGCACAGTTCCTTCAAATACCCAAGTGTCCTGCAGCACCATACTAAAATGTTCGCGTAAATTGTCTTTTGGAAGCGCTTGGATAGACATCCCATCAATTGTAATCTCTCCCTGGTCGATTTCATAAAACCGCATGAGTAAATTGACAATGGTTGTTTTACCGGCTCCAGTATGTCCGACTATAGCAATTTTTTCTCCGGGGTGGGCCTGCGCCGAAAAATTTTTAATCACCGGTTCCGCATCCGGTTCATAAGAAAAGTAGACATTCTTAAAAACGACATGCCCTTTTACATCGTTGAGGTGGGCAATTTTATGACTTTCGTCTGCCATCTCTTCTTCTTCCAGCATCCCAAATACTCGCTCGCCCGCAGCCGCCGCAGATTGCAAAGCTTGCACAGCTTGCGCAATCTGCGCTAAAGGTTGCGTGAAATAGCGGACATACATAATAAATGCAACCACCACTCCAAAGGTGATAGTTCCATTCATCGTCAGTAACGCACCAACTATGCTTACAGCCACATAACCAAAATTTCCGACAAAAGTCATGATTGGCATCATTAAACTTGACAGGGCTTGTGCTTTAAAGCTGCTGTCTCTTAACTGCTCATTCATTTTAATAAATGCATTTCGAACATGCGTTTCGCCATTGTAGGCTTTTACAATCGTATGGCCTGAGTACGTTTCTTCGACTTGTCCGTTCACTTCCCCGAGATGATTTTGCTGGGCGATAAAATACTTTTGAGAATTGGCCATAATAATGCCCATTAAAAGTAGTCCGATAGAAGTCGCTCCTATTGCCGTTAACGTCAACCACCCATTCGTTAAAAGCATCATCACCAAAGAGCCGATGAGCATCGTTCCAGAAGATAAAAGATTTTGAACGCTCATATTTAAGGCTCGTCCGATTGTATCGACATCATTTGTCACGCGGGATAATGTGTCGCCAACAGTTGTATGGCTGAAATAAGCCATAGGCAGTCGGTTAATTTTCGTTGCGATATCGGACCTTAACCGTTTAGAAATGAGTTGCGTGATACTGACCATAATCCAACCTTGCAACAGATTAAACAAACCGCTGAATCCGTAAATAACGATTAAAGATAACCCAATATTTCTGACGGCCTGAACATTCATCGTCCCTTCTATCCCTTGGGCAACTACATCTGTCATAGCTGCTAGACGATCCGGCCCGATAATAGTTAAGATATTTCCGCCTGCTGCAAAAAGAACCGCAAACAATAAACCGAGCCAGTGGGTGCGACTATATTTCAATAATTTAATCCATGTAGCAAAGAAGTGTTTTGGTTTTTCTGTTACCGTTTCTCTCCTCATCGCAACTCCTCCTCTGATAATTGGGATTGGGCGATTTCCAAATATACATCACTTGTTTTTAAAAGTTCTTCATGTGTCCCCATACCCGCGATTTGGCCATTTTCTAAGACGATGATTTGATCCACATCTTTAATCGTCCCAATGCGCTGGGCGACAATAATTTTAGTGACAGGCTTCATTTCTTCTCGGAGTGCCTGTCTTAAGGCACGATCTGTTTTTAAATCCAAGGCAGAGAATGAATCATCAAAGATAAGGATTTCAGGGTCACGCGCAATCGCACGAGCAATAGAAAGCCGTTGTTTTTGACCTCCTGAAAAATTCGTACCACTCTGAGCAACATGGGATTGATACCCATTATCCAATTTCTCAATAAACTCGCTCGCTTGCGCAATCTGAGCTGCTTTTTCGATTTCTTCTGGTGTGATGTCCTCTTTATTGTTGTCTCCATAAGCAATATTCCCTTGTATGTCGCCTGAAAATAAAATAGCAGACTGGGTGACAAAACCAATCGAATGATTTAACGCCTTTTTGGTATAGGCTTTGACATTTTGACCATTTACTAAGACTTCTCCAGAAGTAACATCATAAAAGCGTGGAATTAAGTGCACCAAGGTACTCTTCCCGCTGCCTGTTGCTCCAATAATAGCTAAGGTTTCCCCTGGTTTTATTTTAAAAGAGATATCTTCCAAAACATTTTCTTCGGCATTTGGATAACGAAATACCACTTCTCGAAATTCAACTTCGCCCATATGGCCGTCAATACCTGTTGTTTCAGCTCCCTCAATAATAGTGGATTTTGTATCCAACACTTCTCGAATCCGATCGCCAGAAACTTTGGCTTGAGGAAATACAGCAAAGACGACGATAAGCATCAACAAAGACATAATCACTTGCATCGCATACGTAGAAAAGACAATCATATTTGCAAACAAATCAAGCTCATTTCCCGCTTGGGTTGTATGGATAAGCGTTGCACCAATCCAGTAAATAGCAAGTGTTAAAGCGTTCATAATAATAAAAATAGAAGGATGCATCACTGCCATGATTCGATTGACAAAGATATTTGTATCAGTAAACACCGTATTCGCTTGCTCAAACTTTTCAGTTTGATACCCTTCAGCATTATAAGCTCGGATGACATCAATGCCAGTTAAGTTTTCACGGGTAACCAGGTTTAAACGGTCGGTTAACTGTTGACGCAGTTTAAATTTAGGTATCGCAAAGAACATAGCCACCCCAATTATAAGAAACAATACAACAGCTGCAACAACTGTGGCCAATGTCCAAGCCCACTCTTCATTAGAAATTCGTAACATCGCCCATGTAGCCATGATGGGTGAACGAATCAGCATCTGTAATCCCATGACCAGAAAGACTTGAATTTGTGTAATGTCATTAGTTGATCGTGTAATTAAGCTGGCTTTTGAAAAGTTTCCAATGTCTTCTATCGATAATGCGAGCACTTTATTATAAAGTAATTCTCTCAAGTTGGCTGCAAAATTTGTCGATACGTTAGCCACTAGCACCGCTACGATGACCGACAGAAGCAAAGAACCAAAAGCAGCGGCCATCATCAAGCCGCCAATCGTCAATAACTGATCCAATTGAGTACCCGCCGATTGAACGAGTACCGTTATCGCTTGCATATAGGCCGGCAGTTGCAACTCTAAATAAACTTGTCCGAAAATGAGAAAGAGACAGACAAACATAAAAAGCCTGTCTCTCTTTGTTAAGTTTTTGAATAATTTAAACACTGACTTCACCCCATCTTAAACTCTTCTCTAATCATAATCTGATTCCGCCAATTAATCAATGAAAAAAAGACTGACTTATCCGCTAATAAGCCAGTCTATACGATAGAATTTTTCCATATTTTTAGATATTCTGAGAAGCCAAAGAATATATAATGGGTAGTATATATTGAGGCGGTGATTTGAAAATGGGATTGATTTAATGTGGAAAGCAAAGAGGATGGAAATAAGGGATAACTCTTTGCTATCTTGACCCCTAAAATCATTTCATCTGGTGCATATTCAAATAGAATAGCTTGTATGGCTTTTGCCAAACATTCACCAAATCGTTCATACGCCTCTAAAGCTTTTAATTGATTTTTTCGCAACGGGGCAGTCAACTGCTGCGTGTGATAAAGCCTATTATGTGTTGCGACCAATTCGCCATTTACCATCAAGGCATAATCTACACTGGAACCAAGGATGAGATACAACACTCGTTTGTTCTGCTTTTCTTTTTTTCTCAGAACATGTTCACCCTTTGCAAATAAGAACACATCTTCAATCAAATGGATTTGATAGTCCGCGCTTAATTTGCCTCGGATAGAAGGGATTTGCATAAGCGAGGCGTGCAAATCATCTTTGTTGATAGCTGGTTTTTTGGAATCATCAAAACACGCCCTTGCAAAAGAAAACCCAATATGTTGGATATTAAAATGAGGATGTAAAATGGAATTGGTGTTAAATTTAATTATTTTCATAAAACTCTCCAAAAGCTGTGCTTTCGATTCGAAAGATGGTGATGAAAATATCGAGAAACTATCGGGTAAGATATTTCCTTCCTTATCCAACAAAGCGCTACGTATAAAGGTTGGCCCGATATCTAAAGCGATCGTATAATATTCAATCAAGTAAAGCCCCCTTTTAAATAACTAGTTCTTCGTATCCCCTTCGTAGTACACATATTTCGTACTTACCCGGATAGCCATTAAGGTCAAGACTAGCGTAATGAGCATTAATATCCAGCCCATGGCGGAAGCGTAGCCCATTTGCAAATCGGCAAAAGCCTTATTGTACAAATGATACGCGTAGTATAGTGTTGAGTTATTCGGCCCGCCACCCGTCATAATATAGGCTTCTGTAAAAACCTGAAAGGCCCCTATACTTCCTGTAATCATATTAAAGAAAACGGTTGGAGATAATAACGGCAAGGTCACATGCCAAAAGCGTCTAAATGCGCCGGCTCCATCAATTGTGGCCGAATCATATAAGGTTTTTGGAATCCCCTGAAGTCCCGCTAAATAAATCATCATCGTTCCGCCAACCGACCAGGCATTCATTAAGACGATTGAGGGTTTGGACCAGGCACTATCGGTCAGCCACCCCGGCCCATCGATTCCAATCATCATTAAAAAACTGTTGATTAACCCAAAATTTGGATCTAAAATCCATTGCCAAAGCAAAGTGACCGCAACACCGGATACCACCGTCGGCAATAAAAAAGTGGTGCGGAAGAATTTCAATCCTTTCAGATGGTCGTTATTTAACAACAAAGCCAAAGAAATACCCAGGATCGTATTAATAGGCACACTCAGCACAACATGGTAAAGCGTATTGCCTAAACTTTTATAAAACAAGCGGTCGTTAAACAGATTGCGATAGTTTTGTAGGCCGACAAAAGTCATTTCATTGTATAAATTATAATCCGTGAAACTGATGTACAAGGCGTACAAAATGGGAATGCCTAGTAAAAAAACCAGATTAATTAAAGCCGGTAAGAAAAATAAGTAACCCGTAATACTTTCTTTTTGTTTGTTGGTCAATTTTTTGAACATTTTTCTCCTCCAGACAGTAAGAAAAATTCAATGCCTATCCTAAGATACGCATTGAATTTAAACTTAATTATTGACTGCTTGTTCGGCTTGGTCTTGCGCTTCTTGCATCGCTTCTTCAACGGGAACGCCATCGGATAATACGGCTTCTTGGACAGTGACCAAGGTGCCATTCCAATTGGGGTGTTCCGGAATAAATTCGATAAAACGGGCGTGTTCCATTTGGTCAACGATTGCTGCCCAATTTTCATCTTCCATAAATTCATCCGCTTCTGCTGCTAAACTATTTGCAGATAAACTGCCCTCTACTTCGACAATTCGTTTTTGAACGTTTTCGCTTGTGATGTATTTCATAAGCTCCCAAGCCGCACGTGCTTTGTCTTCGTCCCCATTATCGATAATCTCGTAATTAAAGCCTGCTGAATAAGTTACGGGTTCTTCTTTATAAGGAAGGGTAACAATGCCATAATCCAAGTCTGGATTTTCTCGGCGAATGGTATGCGTTAAGTTATTTACATCCATCACCATGGACAAACGACCTTCTACAAAAGGCCCGTGATCCATCACGCCCGCTTCTGAACGGAAAGCCGACATCGCCTCTTCGCCATAGAAATCTTGGAATTCTTTAATGAAATGAACAGCTTCCAAATTTTCTGGTTTCATAAATGTCGGGTTGCCCTCTTCATCCCAAAAGTCGCCGCCATTTGTCCAGGCCAGCGTATGGACTTGGATATTACTCATCCACATATCTGGCGTGAAGCCCATTTGTTCAATACGGCCGTTGTCATCTAAAATGGTGAGTGCTTCTGTGTATTCTTTTAATTCTTCCCATGAAGTCGGCGGTGAATCAGGATCTAAACCTGCTTCTCTGAAATGCTCTTTGTTATAGTATAAAACGCGGACATCGGTATCGTTGGCGAGTCCATAATAGTCCCCTTCATATTCCATAGCATCCATTAAAACCGGATAAAAAACACTCGTATCGAAATTATCTTCTTCAATAAATGAATTCAATGGCACTAAGATACCATTCGCTGCGCGCGAAGGAACAGTGGTTGAATCATTCATGGCTAAATCGGGGGCTACATCTCCGGCAATAGCTGTATTCAGTTTTGTCCAGTAGTCAAAAAAGTTTGTCCCTAGATCATTTACTGTAATATGCGGATGCTCGTCTTCAAAAGCTGCAATGATTTCAGGCATCACTTCTTCAGCCATCGTGCCATCCGTATACATATGCCAAAAATCAATTTCTACTGCTTCAGCGGTGTCAGAAGCTGAATCTGTTGCAGTATTTCCTTCTTCTGTATCGGCATTTTCATTCCCGCAAGCCGCTAAAAACAGGACAAAAAGCATCAGTCCTAAAAACACCTTATTATTTTTTGATTTAAACATTTCTTTCCTCCCATAATTCTATTTTTAAATTACCCTTTAACACCTGATATCGCTGAACCGCGAACAAAGTACTTTTGAAAAGACAGGAATAAAGCAATGGATGGAATTGCAACCAGTAAAGAGGCCGCCATCATCACATGCCATCTCGTGCCGTATTGCTGCTGGAAATTACGCAAGCCCAATTGTAAAGTAAACATGTCGGGATCATGTAAATAAATTAATGGTCCCATAAAATCATTCCACGTAAACATAAATAAAAAGATGGCCGTCGTCGCCATAGCCGGTTTAGACAAAGGCAGATAGATTTTTCGCCAAATTTGAAACTCTGAAGCGCCGTCAATTCTTGCTGCTTCATTTAATTCATTGGGTAAAGACAAGTAAAATTGCCGGAATAAAAAAATGAAAAATGGGCTGCCTAAAAAACTGGGCAAGATAAAAGGATAATATGTATTAATCCAGCCAAGTCGTGAATAAAAAATAAAGAGCGGAATCATTGTGATTTGTGAGGGCACCATCATGGTAGCGAGCAGCACGGTGAACCACATATTTTTACCAGGCCATCTCAATTTTGCAAAACCATAAGCGACATAGGCAGAAGACAGTACTCCGCCGATAATCGATAAGACAGTGATGAATATACTATTGGCCGCATAGCGGACAAATGGAAAAGAATTCACGGCTTCTGCGTAATTGCCCCACTCTAGCGTTTCGGGTATCCATTGGGGCGGGATACTAAAAATTTCACCTGAAGACTTTAAGGATGTTGAAATCATCCAAAAAAGCGGAAGCATAAAAAGAATTGCAAAAAGAATTAAGAGCACATAAAAAAGAACATTTATAGCTGGGTGTTTTTTGTACACACACTCTACACCTCCATATTTGTATTTAATTACCTTTTAATAGTAAGCGATTTCGAACAATAAATCTTTATATCCTCTTGCCATCCTTTTGTAAATATCAGCCATATAATTGTTCGGTTAAAATATAAGGTAGATTTTTACAAAACATTTTTGTATAATAAAGAGGCTTCAAGAAGTAAAGGGGTTATTTTATGAAATGGGAAAACGAGTTAATTATTGGATCCGAATTTCTTACTCATCACCTACAAGAAGTCACGAATGATGGTGTTTCTATTAAGGTGCATCACTGGGGGGCGTTTCAACAGGTTTCCACGCAACCTATCCATGAACACACTTATTATGAAACCTGTTATATACTCGAGGGTGAAGGGTTTTATTTAGAAGGGGAGAGAATGGGAGAAGTATCGGCCGGGACGCTTATCCTGACCACAGCGGACACAAAACATCAACTATTGAGCGAGAGCAGCATGGATTTTATTACGATTGATTTTGAGTTACTGGATACGTCTCATGCTTATATTCAAAAGTTGTTTCACCGTGTTAAAAAAACGCAACTTTATTTGTTGTCTGATAGAGAACGTTCCGCTGCGATTTTGCTGTGGGTTTCTCTGTTGAAACTTGCCTCGCAAAAAAATACCATTTACTTGAAAAATAATATTGACAGTTTAGTCATTACTTTATTTTGGAGTCTTTTAAAAGATTTTCAAAAGGAAATTTTGTTTGAATCTTTGGAACCTGTTCGAACCTCTACTTCAATCTTAATCTACCGGGCAAAAGTATACATTCTTGAACACCTCGCCCAGCCCATCACTCTCTCACATGTGGCCGAACATTTACATCTCTCAAAACGGCATGTATCCCGAATTTTTAATCAAGAACTCGGTCAGTCTTTTACGGCATTTATTCGTAAAGAGCGCATTCGAAAAGCGGGCATTTTGCTTTCTGAGTCAGATATTCCCATAAAGGATATTGCTGAACAGACCGGTTTTTCAAGTGTGCATTATTTTACCAATGTCTTTTCAAAAGAAATGAATATGCCTCCTGGTCAGTTTCGCAAGAAATTTTTACACCCTCCTTTCACAAACAGTTAAAAGGAAGTTATTTATGGAAAACATCACAAAAAAAGTATATCGAGCATGTGAGTGGGTGATGCTCCTCTTTTTGCTGCAAATTTATTGGGCCATAGGCACTTTAGTCGGTGGAATTATTTTAGGTATGATCCCCTCTTCAATTGCTTTATTTTCTTCGATTCGTAAGTTCTATAGAGAACCACAGGAATTAAAGCTTTTCTCATATTTTATGAAAGTATACAAAGTCAATTTTAAAACCGGCTTGGTGATTGGTATATGGTATGTTGCCTTTATCATTTTAGGAATCATTTACAGGCAATTTTTAGGCGCTACGACAGATTCTTGGTTGGCTTATGCACATATTCTTCTCTACGCGATTTTACTGTTAGGCGGCTTACTGTCTTTGTACATCCTGCCTGTGTATGTCCATTATGAATTCCCCTTGCCGCATCTGTTACCAATAGCTGGTCTGATTATGGTATCGAGTATGAAATGGAATTTGCCGCTTCTATTAAGTTTAGTGGTAGTGTGCTTAATCTTTTTACGATTTTCCGTGGGCTTTCTCTTTTTCGGGAGCAGTCTGCCCGCTTTTATTATTTTCTACTTTTCCAATCGAGCTTTCAGTGACTTTGATGTGAAAAGAGCGGATGTATAAACGTTTTAGTGGTCTAAAATCCTCTCTAATGGTATGCTTTTTATGTACAAAAAATAATGAAGGAGTTGTTATTGATGACAAATGACTATTTAAAAGATCCTAGAGAGATGTATTACACACAAAATTTTCCTGATCAAGAACAAGATACTCCCGCTTTACAAAAAAAGATGGAGCCAAGACCGGATTGTGGTGAAGAATCGTATAAAGGCAGCGGAAAGTTAGAAGGTCGCAACGCCCTTGTGACTGGTGGTGATTCAGGTATTGGCCGCGCAGCTGCGATTGCCTATGCTCGCGAAGGTGCCAATGTCGCCATTCATTTCTTCCCAGGCGAAGAAGAGGATGCGAATGAAGTCAAAGAGATTATTGAAAATGAAGGCCGAAAAGCCCTTTTGCTTCCGTATGACTTACGCGAAGATGGTGCTGCCACAGAAATTGTTAAAAAAACACTGGAAGCCTTTGGTGCGTTAGATATATTAGTTCTAAATGCTGCTCAACAAATTGCCCATAAAACACTTGCTGATTTACCCATGAAACAAGTGCATGATACGTTTAAAGTGAATATCATCAGTATGTTTGAAACAGTTAAAGCCGCTGAAGAACATTTGAAACCAGGAAGTGCAATTATTACCACAACTTCCGTACAATCTTTTGATCCAAGTGAACCACTGATTGACTATGCGGCAACAAATGGTGCAGTGAGTAACTTTACGGTGACACTGTCGAGTTATTTTGCAGATAAAGGTGTACGTGTAAATGGTGTGGCTCCAGGACCTATTTGGACACCTCTGCAATTGGATCAAGGACAACTCGAAGGCGCCATTCCTGAATTTGGTCAAAACAGCCCGTTAGGCCGTCCGGGTCAACCTGTTGAACTTGCTCCTGTGTATGTCTTGCTTGCTTCAAACGATGCCAGTTACATTACTGGACAAATTTACGGAGTGACAGGCGGACAGCCAATTGACCTTTAATTTTTCTAGTTCTGAAGTATAAAGACCGAGAGAAATTTCTCGGTCTTTTTTATACTTGCAATGAGTCGAGCGGCAAATTTTGATATACTGTAGACAAACGTTAAAAGCAGGTGCAGATATGCGATGGGTTAGAAAAATTTTTGGATGGACTTTACTATTGGTTATTGGATTTTTAGTGGGCTTATTTTTCGGCCCCCAAATTGCTGAAGAGCTTTTACCTGTCCAGGAGACGGCGTACATAGAAATTCTTGAAAATAATGTTGAAACAAAACAAGTACCGCAAATAAGACGTCGATTCTCCGACTTTCTTTCGCCTTACCCGGAGACAGTGAATCAAGCGGCCATTGAACATCAAATCCTTGAACGCGTCAATTATTTGCGTAGCGAACTTGGTTTAAATCCTGTAGAAAAAAACAATACATTAAGAGAGGCAGCAAGCATTCGAGCTGTGGAAATAGAAGCGGTTTTTTCTCACACAAGACCGAATGGACAAGAGCCCTTTTCTGTTTTGCAAGAGGTAGTGACGGATTATAATTACGAGATGGTGGGTGAAAACTTAGCTATGGCTACTTTTCTCCACGACGAAGAATACATGAGTAAACTTATTATGGAAGGTTGGATAGAGAGCGAAGATCATTACGATACAATGATTAACCCCGACTATCAAGATATAGGCATTGGTGTGCATTATGACGGAGAAATTCTCTATGTTACCCAATTTTTTGGCAAACAGCAGTAAAGCAAAAAAACTGGATACTCATCCAGTTTTTTTCTTCCTAAACAAGCTATTGAGTCGGTACATTGTCTATACGATAAGCGATAATCTTTTCAAAAGACTCTCTTAATGGCTGGGTTGGCACTTTCTCTTTATATTTTTCTAATCTATCGATACTCACATGCCCATCTGTAATTTTTCCTAAACGATCTTGCACTTTTTTGGTTTGTTTTTTTACAGCTTTTCTTTCTTTTTTAGGAAGCACTTTCTTAAAGCCGGTAGAGGTATACCGCACCTTTTTCGCTTGTTTTCGCACATCATGTACAGCTTCATAATCCGTGATATCTAATTGTTCATAGGCTTTTTCAAATTTTTGCTGTTTATGCTGGTAGCGTTCTTCAATCAACTTTTCGAGGGGCGTTTCTTGTCCGTTATCTAAATCAAAGGTCAGCCCCTTTAAAAGAGCCTCTGCCCCTTCAAGTATTCCCTTAAATTCTTCAAAGGCTTTTTTTGTCGATTGGCTTTTCACCATTTTTAATCGTTCTTTTTCTAAGAATCGAAATACATCTGCATAGTTATCAATTAAATACGGCTCATCCACTGCTACTTGACTGCATTCCGCAATTAAAGTATCCAAATCACGAAGCGGACTTAATCTTTTACCTAAATCCCGTAAGGAGCGATTAAAGGTTTTGTAAATGTCTTCATTGAGCACTGGTTTTAAAAAATTGAGCAGTGTACGCATTTTACGTAAATCCACTCGAAACCGGTGAATATATTCTGCATGATACGGGTTATTGTGATACTTTTGGTAAGATTTTTTTACCTGGTCAAAACGTTTTGAAATAGCATTTAAAAGTTTGCTTTCTAAAGTTTCTTCTTTACTGGACATGTAAACACCTCTCGTTTCTTATTCATTCAATCATACCACTTTTTGATAAATTATAAAGATGTACTTGTTTGTTTTTGATATACTAGTAGTGAAAGGCGCTTTATTTAAGGATGTGATTAGATGACTATTTTTAAAAATGCCTTTAAAGAAACGCTTGGCGCTGTTCTGCCTGTTATTTTTATTGTCTTTCTTCTCACTATTTTTGTAGTTGAAGTCTCTCAAACGATACTTTGGAGTTTTATACTTGGAGCTTTGTTTATTATTTTGGGTTTAAGCATTTTTCTCTACGGGATTGAAATCGGGATGGACCCTGTAGGTGAAAAATTCGGCAGGTTAGTGGCTGATAGTTCCTCGCAGCTAATCATTGCGATCCTCAGCTTTATTACCGGATTTTCCGTGACCGTAGCTGAACCAGACCTTCTGATACTCGGCCAGCAAATTCAACATGCAACGGCTGGCCTCTTGAATGCAACGCTTGTCGTCTTTTCAGTTGCTGTTGGTGTAGGTATAATGATTGCATTAGGAGTGGCACGGCTGATGCATCATTTTCCCCTTAATCGATTTTTTTTAGTCATTTATCTGGGGATATTTTTGTTAGGTATTTTTTCCGAGGATACAGCAATCGCTATGGCTTTTGATGCATCAGGCGCTACTACGGGCGCTTTAACTACACCTTTCGTACTCGTCTTATCAGCAAGTATTGCCGCCCGTAAAGGCGGCGCTGCTTTGAAAGAAAATTCCTTTGGTTTAGTGGGCGCGATGAGTACAGGCCCTATTCTCGTCGTCTTTTTACTTGTCTTGATGACAAGCAGTGAGATTCAAGCGACCACAGAAGTTTATCAGTATTCAGAAAATGTCCTCGTGCATATCGTTGATGCAATGGTTCCCACTTTTCTGGAAGCCATTATGGCATTGATCCCCATTGCCGCCTTGTTTATCGTCTTGGATCGGTTCACCTTTAAAACAAATAAAAAAGGATTAAAAACTATTTTCAAGGGGTTTTTTGCGATTATTGTCGGTTTGGCCCTGTTCTTAATTGGTGTAAATGAAGGCTTTATGGATATGGGGCACTATTTAGGAAGCGTGCTGGCCGAATATGGGACAGGATGGCTCATCTTAACGGGTACCCTTTTAGGATTTGTTGTTGTTTTAGCGGAACCGGCTGTTCAAGTATTAGGAGACCAAGTGAAAGAAGTCAGCCACGGAGATATAAAAAAATCGGTTCTTATGGCTGCGTTATCAATAGGTGTGGGCATCGCCGTTGGTCTATCCATGCTTAGAATTTCAGTGGACGGCTTTGAAAGCTGGCATGTCCTTTTACCGGGTTTTATACTCGCTCTCCTACTCTCCTTCTTTGCACCTCCTATTTTTACGGGCATCGCCTTTGATGCAGGCGGTGTGGCATCAGGTCCAATGGCCGTAACGTTCATTCTCGCCTTTGCGCAAGGGGCTTCAAATCATGTCGAGAGAGCTGATGTCTTGGATGCATTTGGAGTAATTGCCTTTATCGCTCTTGTGCCTATTATTACAGTTCAGATCCTAGGTGTTATTTACAAAATACACGAAAAACAAGCGCTGAAAAAAAGACCAAAATCCTAACGAGGATTTGGTCTTTTTTTATTCTTTCAGAAAATAGTCACGGTCGAAATGAATCCGAAAAGGATATTTTATTCTTCTATTGGTTAAATCTTTCGTAATCTGTATAAAAAGTTCCTCATCTGAAGCATCCACTTCATCTGGTACCGTCACATCAAATACGATGTGTTTTTCCTCTCCATCAAATTCCACGCGCAAATCGTGAAAATGGTAGTTTTCTTCATAAGATTTCAACGTGCTTTTTATTAAGGCATGAATCTCATTCAGCTCATCATCATCTAGCTCTACTGGATCTAAATGTCCGACTAATTGAATGCCGAACTTTTCAAAAAATTCTTTTTCAATGGCATCAATGACTGCATGCGCTTTGATTAGGTCCCATCTTGCATCGATTTCAATATCTACTGTCGCAAATATTTTAT
Organism: Atopostipes sp.; assembly: GCA_043425375.1. Lineage (GTDB taxonomy): Bacteria > Bacillota > Bacilli > Lactobacillales > Carnobacteriaceae_A > Atopostipes. The sequence continues at coordinate 14,927 of JBHWQC010000074.1, read as the reverse complement.
TAGGGCCATATTTGTGAAGAATCAAGTCATGATAACCCACTAAATCACTATATGAATCCAATACCTCTTGCATCTTTTCAACATGTTTTGCATCCGGCCGGGTTCCCAGTAAATCATTGGACGATTCAATAATCGTTGCAATGCCGCCATAAAGAATGATTACAGCGACAATCGCTCCCATATAGCCATCAATCAGCCAACCTGTCTGAATTTCAATAAGATAGGAAAGAATAATTACTAAATTGATCAGCATATCGAAAATACTGTCTTTTACCAAGGCGTCAACCGCCTGGGATGAGCCTATAATCGTTTTATTTTTTTGTTGATAGTAAATACCCAGTGCCATTTTTATAATGATAGATAAGACTAACAACAAAAGAACTAAGCGGGAACTTTCAACTTTAACAGGATTGATTATCTTTTCAATTGAACTAACGAGAAATTGAAAGCCGACAATCAGGATAATAATTGCTGTAAAAAGGCCACTGATATATTCAGCGCGCTGATGACCATATGGATGTTTTCGGTCCGCTGGTTTACTTGCTATGTAAAAACCGCCAATTGTGAGTACCGCGCCCGCACTGTCGCCTAAACTATTCATTGCATCTGCTAAAATGGACACACTTCCTGCGAGAAAACCCGCGACCAGTTTTATGACGACTAATATCAGGTTGACAATTAAACCAACTAAACCAGTACTCATACCATCTTTTGTACGCTTTTCCTGCTGTTTTTGCGGCATCTAAAACCACCTACTTTTACGTTCTATCTTTCATTTTAGCATAGATAGATAAAAACCCACAATCCTCTTTAAGAAGTTTGTGGGTTGGATCTTATTCTTCTTCAAATCCATGTTGCGCAATATCTTTTAAAACAATTTGATAGTTTTGGTTTCCGCCTGATAAATTATAGACGTCTTTGAATCCATTGTTTAATAGGATACGCTGGGCATTGTAGCTATTTTCTCCCCGTTCACAGTAAATGACCGTCCGTTTATCCTTTGCTAATTCATTCAATCTTTGTCTGAAAAGAGGCATTGGAATATTTATGGCCGTTTCAATGCCGTTCTCTTTATAAGCTTCTGCTTCACGAACATCGATTAGCTGCACTTCTTCATGATCATGGATCATCTTATATAAGGTTTCTGGTGTAATTAACGATGCACCGTCTATTGCATTGGATAAAGCCATCCCAGTATACATCACTGGATCTTTCGGTGTTGAAATAGGCGGTGTGAATGCTAAGTCCAGATGGAAAAGATCAGAAACTTTGGCTCCAAGTGAGATGGCTGTGGCAAAAACGTCAATTCGTCTTTCAACGCCTTCAGGGCCAATGATTTGGACGCCTAGCAATTCTTCTGTCTCTGGATCGGCAACTGCTTTAATCAGAATATCTTGCCCACCCATAAATTTCAGCGTGTCAGGTCGTACCGTGGTTAAAACAACCGGATCAAGTCCTTTTGCACGAGCTTTCATTTCTGTCATTCCAGTAGCAGCGATTGTTTGATTGAACAAGCGGACAGCCGAGGTACCAAGGATTCCTTTAAATCTTAAATGGCCTCCAGTCACCACATCGCCAGCAATACGGCCCATTTTAGAGGCAGTTGTAGCAAGCGGAAGGTACATCGGTTCTTTTGTAATCACATGAAAGGCTTCCGCCACGTCTCCTACGGCATAGATATCTGAAAGATTCGTTTCCATCTTGTCATTAACTTTGATCGCTCGTGTCACTCCTAATTCGACGCCGATAGATTCAGCCAAGGCAGTATTTGGTTTGATTCCGGTGGCTACAATATATAAATCGGCTTCATAGTCATGCCCTTCTGTTGTAATAACATGTTCCAAACAGTTATCGGCTGCTGTTAATTCGACAACTCCTTCATTCCCGTGAAATTCAACCCCATTATTTTCCAAAATATCGGCTAAGTGGGTGGAAATATCATGATCCAGCTGAGCCATCGGATATTTTAAGAAGTCGAGTGTTCGCACTTGAATTCCTGCTTTTGTCAATTGTTCAGATACACCTAAACCGATGTAGCCTGTTCCAATCACAACCGCAGTTTTCGGCTTGGTCTTATCAATATACTCTTGTAATTTTCTTCCCATCTGTACTGTTTTTACACGAAATACATTATCAAACTCTTTGCCTTGGAAAACCGGCGGGGTTCCTAAAACAGCGCCATTTGCGAAAATGAGCTTGTCATAATGATCACTAAATGCTTTGTTATGAATTAAATCTTTTCCATAAACTTTTTTCTTCTCATGATCAATTTCCGTAATTTCATGTTGGGTATGCACATCAATATTGTGCATCGTTTTAAACCATTCAGGTGTTTTAGGGACTAATTCGTCCATACTGTTGACAACGCCGCCTACTGCGTAATGTGTCGCAAAACCCGCATGTGCAATATCTACATCTCGATCATAGATAACAATCTCAGCCGTTTCACTGTTTCTTCTTGCTCGGACTGCCGCACTTGTACCAGCAGCGACTCCACCAATAATAAGAATTTTCATCTTTTTCCCCAATTCTTTTCAATTATACTGTGATAATTCTCACGGATACAGAATTATTATACTCCTCACAAATGGTTTTGTCTTATAATATTTTAAAATAATTTGGATAAGAAAAAATATAAGTAAATTGAAAGACGCTAGCACCAATAAGCAATAGTCCAGGATGCCAGCGTCTACTAAATAACAGCTTGTGAACCATCATTTAACTATTTAATTTTAAAAAAATATTATAAAGTCGGTACCCAACCTGGACGCGCATTGATATACTCCCACATCGCATCTGGGATAAGCAAATCTTCGCGGTTATCTGTTTCAATGACTTTGCGAATCGTTTCTTCTTCTCCTGCTTTAACTTTTTCTACCCAGTCCGGCTCAACGATTAATTCTCTTCCTAAAGCAAGTAAAGGAACACCTATTTCATCCATGGCTGCAACCGCGTCGTCTGGTGTAATAATATTCCCAACACCCACCAATGGAACGTCGTCGCCGATCGCTTCTTGTAATTGCTTAAGAATCGGTTCTTTAGCTGTTTCATCTCGTAAAGAACCTTGTAAAATATTTCCTAAAGATATATGGAAATAATCAATATCGTATTTTTTCAAAGCTTCCAATAAAGCAATCGTATCTTGAACAGTAATTCCAGGCTCTTCAATTTCTTCCGGTGAGACTCGGTAACCAACGATAAAGGGTTTCTCTGCATGCTGTTCGACTGCCGTAGTTACCGCATTTACCACTTCTATAGGGAAATTCATTCTTTTTTCTAAACTTCCTCCCCAGTAATCTTCTCGCTGATTTGAATGCGGAGAGAAGAATTGCTGAACTAAATAAGTGTTTGCCCCGTGAATTTCTACCCCATCAAAACCGGCTTCAATGGCTCGACGCGTCGCTTCTCCAAATCGGGAAACAATATCTTCTACTTCTTGCGCTTCTAAAGCCCGAGGTACTTCAGCACCTGGACGTTCTGCGGGAATTGCGCTGGCACTGACTGGTTGCAGTCCTCTTAAGCCACTGCTTGACTCCATTCTTCCAGCATGGAAAATTTGCAAAATCGCTTTAGCACCCGTTTCTTTAATTTGCTTCGCAAGCTTAGATAAGTTGCGGATATATTTATCATCTGAAATACTGGGTGACGAGAGAAACTTCCCATCTTCACGAACGTGAGCACAAGCTGTGACCACTGCCCCAACTCCGCTAGCTCGTCGCTCATAATACATCAGCTCATCCGTAGTAATCATTCCATTTTCAAAGGACGAGGCCGTTGTCATCGGAGCCATAAATAGTCGATTCTCTACTGTAGCACCCGATTTAAACGTAAACGGTTCGAATAACTTTGCGTATTTGTCTCTCATTCTAAAACTCCTTTATTCTTTTTATCTTCTTTATTATACCAAGATAGACAAAAAAAGCCGTACTAGACGCTTTTAATAAACCAGCGATTCATTAAATCATGTTCGCTACCCTCTAATGGTTTAGCGAGCGGTTTAAAACCCAAATGTTTATAAATACGATTTGCATCCCCCAGCCGATCACTTGTTTCAAGATATAGTTTTGAGTAATTGTGTGTTCTCGCAAAGGAGTCAGCTTGTTCAAAAAGCAAACGCCCATACCCTAAGCCCTGATAATCTTCTTTAATATAGTATTTCTGGAGCTCAGCAATGTCTTCATAATTACCAAAAGGTCCAATCCCGACGCCGCCAATCACTTTATCATCCGCCAGCAAAACCCAATACTCGCCATTTGGAATTTCTTTGTAGTGCTCATATAAAGCACTCAGCTGCGGATCAAAATAAGCCGTTCCCGGAAGGTCCAGTCCGTATTTTTTCAATAAATCTTTAATTATTTGTTGGATAGCTTGATTATCTTTTGGCTGGATCGGGCGAATGGTTATTTCCATAAGTAATCGTCTCCTGACTATTTTTTATCGTTTCTCTACTATCATAGCATATCTTAAGACAATTCTTCCCGACACTCTCTTTTCGTTACAATTTCAATTCTGGCAAGCGCGTTTCAATAGCTTCCCACTCATAAATGATTGGGCCCGGGTCTCGAAAATAGGCCGAGTAAAAGTATTTACAATTATGGATGTTTGTTACTTCACTTTTTTCGATAACCTTTTTCCAATCTTTTTATTTCTTTTTATTCTCAACAGACCAAGTAATACGGTGTACTATGCCAATCTCTAAATGAGTCAAACGGCTCTGATAAAGTTCATTTAGAGATAGGAAAAGCGAATTGTCGCCCTTATCTATCCCCCGGCCCGGTCTTTTAAATTATCCAGCCTTGGAAAGAAAGTGAGGATACTGCTATCAATTAAAGTGTTGTTTGAAAAATATAAATGATAAGTGCCATTGTCTTCAAAGTTTATCGGCGGCATTATTTATGCTCCTTTAAACAATTACCGATCGATTGTCGTGTCAAAGGGTCTAATAGCTCGTTCAATTTCTTCACGCTGATCTTCAAATTTTCCAGGCAAGGCTAAAGATTCTCCTAAAGTTTCATAAGGCTCATCCACTGTAAAACCAGGATCATCTGAAGAAAGTTCAAACAAGATATGACCAATTCTCACATAAACCGCTCCAAAATAATATCTTTCCTTATAGCCAGAGTGATTGAGACCCTGTTTCTCATACAAAGCTTCCCACGCTTTTAGGGCTTCTCGGTTGTCTACTCGTAAAGCAAGGTGGTGTACTTCCCCGATACCTTGTTGAGCCGTCGGACTTTCTTTATCTTCACGAACTATTAATTGAGCCCCGTTTCCGCCCTCCCCAATTTCGAGCAAGACGACTTTATTTTCTTGTGCGATTACGGTAAAGCCATATAAATTCGATACATCATCTATAAATTTATCAAAATAAGAGACCGTGATTTCGATTGGTCCTAATCCATAAACCGCGTACTCCGAAGGTACAGGACTTAGTTCCCAAGGTTCTCCGGCTGCCATACCTTCGTTTATTTCGTCAGAAACCAATTGATATCGTTGACCATCCGGTTCTTGAAATGGAACTACTTTTTTTCCAAACACTTCTTGAATGCCATCATGCGCGACTTTATATTCATCAAACCGCTTCAAATAGTACTCTAAAGCTTTATCGTTCGGAACCCGAAGCCCGATTCGTGAAATAGAGTTAGTGCCATGTACCCCTTGTGGCCAATTTTCGTTGCCAAAAAAAGTCATAGTGGTTCCTGGCGTTCCGATATGGTCAGCATAATAGGTATGGTACGTTTGAATATCATCTTGGTTAACTGTTTTTTTGACTAAACGCATCCCTAAAATTTTAGTGAAAAATTGATAATTTCTTCCAACATCCGCAGTAAAAGCGGACACGTGGTGTAACCCTCGAATTGATTTATCCAATGTTTATTCCTCTCCTTTAATTAGTTCGAATTCGAGATAAGTATAGCAAATAAAAGTTCCTCACGCAAGTTATTTTAAGACAAAGTAAAAAGGAGCCCCACATTTTGGACTCCTTCTCTTCTCTTTATTCTTTAACAATTTCAAATATTGTCCGCCCATCTCCTGAACTTTCCATCATATGCTTATGCGCTTCGGTTGCTTCATTTAACGTAAACTTTTGACCAATTACAGGTTTTAAAAATTGACTATTAATCAGTGCGCGGACACCATGTTGAACTTCATGCATGACTTTCTCACTTGGATCTGTAAAGGCCATGCCTGTGACGGTTGCTTCATTTGACATTAAATTTCGTGGCGTAAATTCAATCGTTCCTCGATTCCCTACAACAATAATTCGGCCAAAATCAGCAATCACTTTTGAATCGGTTTCTAAATTGACATTAGCCAAAAATTCAATAATAACCGCTGGTCCCTTATTATCCGTGATTTCCATTAATTGATTTTTATTCTCTTCGGTTACATGTGGTATGGCGTAGTCCGCACCTAATTTCAGAATGGTTTTTCTGCCTTTTTCTGTACTCGATGTGCCGATGACAATTGCGCCCGCAGCTTTCGCTATTTGAACGGCCATTGTTCCTACAGCGCCGCTCGCTCCGTGAATTAAAACAACTTCTCCCGCTTTTATCCGCGCTTTTTGATGCAAGGCACTATAGGCGGTGAAAACTGGAATACCTAATGCTGCCCCTTCATTAAATGAAAGGTGATCGGGCAAAGGAAAAACACTTTTTGCATCAATTACTAATTTCTCAGCATACGTCCCTGTATTCTTTTTTGAAGAGAATGCACTTAAATACACCCGGTCGCCTACTTGGACGTTATCGACACCCGGCCCTATTTCTTCTATTACGCCTGCACCATCATAGCCTGGAACATAAGGCAAGTCAGGCACATTATACGCATATGTACCGCTGATCGTATAGTTTTCGCTGGGATTCAGTCCTGTTGCATACATTCTAACTTTTACTTCATTTTCCCTTGGACTTGGTTCTTCGATTTCAGTAAGTTTCAGCACTTCCGGTCCGCCAAATTCTTCTATCTGTACTGCTTTCACTTGATGACCTCCTTTAATTATTTTAATCATAGCACTAAAATGAAAGCGAAATCAAAAAAAGCTTCCTCTAAAAGTTTACATCGGTAATTTGAATATTGGATTTCAAGTTTTTTTTAGCGTACAATAAACTGGCACAAAATAATATAGATGGAGGCTTAAGTAATGGAAATATTTCTTACTTTAGTTGTATTTGCTGCGCTATTATTCTTCCTTTATCGCATGCAAGCAAAATATGTGAAATACGCGACCCGCGTATTTACAGGTTTAGGGATTGGTATTGTCTTTGGAGCCATTATCCAAATGCTATTTGGAGCCGATAGTTCCATCACCTCAGGGATTGTTGAATGGTTGGATATTGTCGGTCTTGGTTATGTCCGTTTCTTACAGATGCTCGTGATGCCGCTCATTTTTGTATCCCTCGTCCGTGCTTTTACAGAAATGGAAGGCGAAAGCAACATTGGTAAAATTGGTGGCAGTGTACTTGGTATCTTGATGGTTACGGTAATGGTTGCGGCGGCTTTAGGTATCGCCACTGTCCTGTTATTTAACTTAGACGGAGCAGAATTCACGCGAGGCGCTGCAGAAAATGCTCGAATCGCTGCTTTGTCAGAAAGTGCTTCTCAAGTTGAAAATTATAGCATTCCAGAACAAATATTGAACTTTATTCCAACAAACATCTTCAATGATCTGTCTGGAAATCGTTCAAACAGTACGATTGCGGTTGTGATTTTTTCAGCCCTTGTAGGCATCGCTTATTTAGGTGTTGCCCGCAAGCAGCCTGAACACGCGAAAACATTTAGAAGCATTATTGATGCGCTGCATGCTATTGTTATGCGACTTGTGACTTTAGTTTTACGATTTGCGCCTTATGGTATTTTGGCTTTGATGACGAAAATGGTCGCTACTTCTAGTTTAACGGCTTTAGCAAATATGGGAACCTTCTTAATTGCTTCCTACGCCGCTTTAATTGTAATGTTTATCATTCATATGATTATCTTAGCCGTCAATGGGGTCAGCCCTATTCAATATGTGAAGAAAGCTTGGAACGTATTGAGTTTTGCTTTCACTTCTCGTTCGAGTGCAGGTGCGTTGCCCTTAAATATTGCCACGCAATCAGAAGCCATGGGTGTTGATCGTACAACAGCGAATATTTCGGCAACATTTGGTCTATCAATTGGACAAAATGGCTGTGCGGGTATTTATCCAGCAATGTTAGTAGCAGTTGTGGCACCAACAGTTGGTATGGATTTATCTGATCCGCTTGTATGGTTAACGATTATTGTGACAATTGCTGTTTCATCATTTGGAGTTGCCGGAGTTGGAGGCGGTGCAACCTTTGCTTCCCTTATCGTCTTTGGTGCTTTAGGTCTGCCAATTGAAATTATTGGATTAATGGTCTCTATTGAGCCAATTATTGACATGGGCCGTACCACTCTAAACGTAAACGACAGTATTCTTGCTGGCGTGGTCACTTCTAAACGCTTAGGTACACTTGATGAATCTGTTTTAAATGACAATGGAAAACATGTGACACCGGATATGGAATTAAATTAATAATAGACTTAAACGCACCTTCTTCTAGCCTTAGAAGCAAGGTGCGTTTGTTTGCTTCGTAAAAAAATGAAAGTCTGTTAGGATAGATAGTGAAGATAAAAATAATCAAAGGAAGTGAAAATATAATGGAATATGTGACGCTTAATACTGGCGAAAAAATGCCGCTGGTTGGAACAGGCACAAACACTTACGGAAAAGAAAACAATGACTACAATGGGGAATTGTTAGATGATATTCCGGAGTTAAAAGATGCGATTGAGCTTGGTTATCGATCGATTGATGCTGCGATTTCCTATCGAAATGAAGAATTAGTTGGTCAAGTCGTCGCCCAAAGCAATGTGCCGCGTGAAGAATTCTTTATCACTACCAAAATTCCCAATAAAGATACCTATGTCTCTTCAAAAGATGCTGTTCGCGAAACCATCGATAACAGTTTAAAGCATTTTGAAACGGATTATTTAGACTTGTATCTCATTCACCACCCGATTGAAAACAAAGAGTATTTCAAACAGACCTGGGAAGTTTTAGAGGAATATTATACAGCGGGTAAGTTAAAAAATATTGGTGTATCAAACTTTGATGAAGAGCTGTTAGATGAAATGAAAGAATTTGCAACCGTTAAACCAGCAGTCAATCAAATTCAAATCAATTTGAAAGAACCTAACACGGCTTTGCTTGAACGATTAGCAAAAGAACAAATCACACCGGTCGCCTGGGGTCCTATGAAAGCAACTGATGAACAGAAAGAAAAACTAGAAGAAATCGGTCGAAAATATAATAAAACATGGGGACAAGTGTTACTCAAATATCAAATCCAACGAGGTATTGTTGTCATCCCTAAGTCACACAATCGCGACAATCAAGAGGCGAATCTAAATCTCTTTGATTTTGAATTAACCGATGAAGAAATAAGACAAATTAAGCAACTCGCTTAAAAACAAAACACCTTAGAAGCAAAATAAACGCTTCTAAGGTGTTTTTGTGCTTATTCGTTCGATGAGTTTTGCGGCAGAAAAACCGATGAGAAAGATTAAAAAAGTGGCCAATAAAACGATAGGCACATACAATAAATCGGATAAATGCCCTAAAAAAGGTCGGTATTTTAAGTAAAAATAATTCCCGTCTATCAACGGGTTTAAAAAGTACACAAAGAAAAAGTACACAAGAAACCAGCCGTAAGCCTTACAGGCTGCGCGGAGCGTTGGCCGCCAATCATAAGCAATCGCCACAAAGATTGGCAGTAAAATAGTAATCGCATGATTGACAAAAAAGGAGATGCCAATCACGTGATACACAGGATAAACCCTCTGCGGCCAAAAAAACGTACCATACGCAAACAATCCAAAGTAAAATAAGATATCGAGCACTTTTTTATTCTTGGTAATTAAAAAAACAATGCCTAAGATACTTGAAATTCTAGATATATGTAGTGGCAAGGATTCAGAAACATCAAAACCCGTTTCAAAAATATACCAGGAGTAAAGTAAAATCTGCTGAGCCACCGATGCCCCTAAAATCCAGCGACTGACTCGGTCGGCATTTTTTTGAACAAACTGGTACTGAGTAATTAATAAAAACAACAAAATACCCATCAGTAAAATATAAAATAAGTGATGCCCATCAAATAATGAAATAAAGGGCACCTCTTCATCCCAAAAAATATTCATCTCATCCCGCCCCTTAGTCGCTTTATCTCTCTTTTTTCATTATACATTAAAAATACAAGCGGTTCAGGTGTGTATGTGTTAAGAATAAGTAAAAAAACCACCAAGCCTTGGTTTTGTCCGCTTGATGGTCTGCTTTTATTTTTTCATTTCTCGTTGACTCACTTCGTTATTTGCCGCCAATACGGAATGATTAGGTTCTACGGATTCCGTTAACCAAACATTCCCGCCAATCACACAATTGTCGCCGATTTTTGTGTTACCACCTAATATCGTGGCTCCTGAATAAATAACTACATTACTTCCAATATCCGGATGGCGTTTTAAGCCTTTAATAATTTTTCCTTCTTCATCTGTCTCAAAGCTTTTGGCGCCGATTGTTACCCCTTGATAAATTTTTACATGATCACCAATTGTGGCCGTCTCTCCAATGACTACTCCTGTACCATGATCGATAAAGAAGTATTCACCAATTGTAGCCCCGGGATGAATATCAATCCCTGTGATTGAATGGGCATATTCCGTCATCATCCGCGGCAATATAGGCACTCCCATCTGATACAATTGATTGGCCATTCTAAAGATGGTCATTGCTTCAAATGAGGGGTAAGACAACATGATTTCATCATAAGAAGTCGCCGCCGGATCCCCATTATAAGCCGCTTGGACATCGGTATTTAACAGCCGATGAATCTCGGGCAGGCTCTTTTTTAATTCAGCTAACACGTCCCCTCTTTCCTTTTCATCTTTTACAAAGTAAGGCATGACGTGTTGAAGAGATTGACGCACATTCATCTCTAATGCTTCCTTTGTTACCCCAGAAGCACCCGCTGTGCCAAAGATATTTGGATACAACAGCGAACGAAGCCGATTAATTAAAGTAATGACTTTTTGTTTTAAACCGCAATAATTTTTTGATGGATGGATTTGGTTTCTATGCTCCATGCGTATCCCCTCTTTTTCTAGTTAGTATCAAAATCTAACATAGATAAGTAGCGATCCCCATTATCTGGTAAAACGACAACGATTGTTTTATCCGAGTTTTCTGAACGTGCGGCGGCCTCTAAAGCTGACCAGAGCGCTGCCCCCGCTGAAATTCCAACGAATATACCATTTGTTGCCCCTAATTTTTTCGTCGTATTCATCGCATCTTCATCACTTGCTAAAATAATCTCTGAATAAATGTCTTGGTTTAAAACTGCTGGAATAACACCCGCACCAATTCCTTGAATCTTGTGTTTTCCTTTTTCTCCTTTTGCTAGTAGTGGAGAGCCAGCAGGTTCCACTGCAATCATTTCAACAGTCTCTTTTTGTTCTTTCAAGTATTTACCAACACCAGTGATTGTACCACCTGTTCCAATTCCGGAAACTACCATGTCGACTTTTCCCTCAGTTGCTTTCCAAATTTCTGGCCCTGTTGTTTTGTAGTGGATTTCTGGGTTCACTTTATTTTCAAATTGGCTGGCTAAAAACGCGCCTTCGTTTTCTTCCGCAATTTGTTCAGCTTTAGCGATAGCTCCAGGTATTCCATCGTCTCCAGGAGTTAAAACAAGCTCTGCCCCGTAGGCTTTAAGCATTGCACGACGTTCTTGTGACATGGTTTCAGGCATAGTAAGAATGACTTGATAACCACGCGCTGAACCGACTAAAGCTAAGGCGATTCCTGTGTTGCCTGAAGAAGCTTCCACAATCATGCCGCCGTCTTTTAAAACGCCCTCTTCTTCTGCCCGGTCAATCATTGCTTTTCCAATTCGATCCTTAACAGATCCGCCTGGGTTTAAGGATTCTAATTTGAGTAGAATCTCACCTGTAAACCCTTCAGGCTTTAAGTGCTCATTTAAGCGTACGAGCGGTGTATTGCCAATCACTTGGTCAATTGAATGAAACAGTTTTGACATAAAAAGAACTTCCTTTCTTTCCATTAGATTTTCTTCTAATATATCTCACATTTGAGATACTTTTACAACTATTTGAATTCCAAAAGCTTTTATTCGCTGCAGGCAATGGATTGTTTAATCAATCCAGTGGGATCATATAAAATTTCAATCGTGATATGAGAGATATCATATTCCAGTACTATTTTTCGTATATCTTGTTTAATCTGTTCTTGCAGCGCATCTGAGTCTGTATCCGTCGTTACTGTGAGCGTCATCATATGCTGTGTTCCGTCTGTCGACCAAATATGAAAATGAGATATGGCTTGAACATGCTCAATGTTTTGGATTTTCTCTCGTAACTTCTCCACATCGACATTGTCTGGAACAGCTTGCAGGAAAATTTTACTGATGCGAAAGAACTCGGGAATTGTTACAGATAAAATCCACAAAGCAATCCCAATTGAAAGCAAAGGATCCAGGATATACCAATCTGTAAAATTTAAAACAATACTCATTGCCAAAACGGCTATCCAGCCAAATAAATCTTCAAACAAGTGAATATTTAAGAGTTTTTCATTGGCTGACTGGCCTTGACTCATCAGCCAGACGGAGAAGCCATTAATAAGAATAGCCCCAATTGCTACCCAAAAAACACCTTGTTGATTGATCGGTTGGGGATTAAGTAATTCGGGTATTGTATGAAAAATGACTAACACAGCACCTACAATCAGCAATACACTTGTGACAAATGCGCCTAATAAGGAAAAGCGACGGTAGCCATAGGAGTATTCATCAGATGCCCCGCGATTGGATATTTTTTCAAAAAGAAAGGCTAAGCCAATCGAAATAGCATCTCCCAAATCATGAACCGCGTCGGATAAAATCGCTTGACTCTTAAAAATAGCGCCAAAGAAGAATTCAGCTATTGCGAAAAACAGATTTAAGAAAAAAACAATCAGAATATTTTGCTCCGCTTTTCCGCCCTCCCCAATTCCATGGGTATGGTTATGACTATGATCGTAATCGTGTGAAGCCTTTTCGGTATTTTCTAAATGCAACTCTTTCGCTAAATCCTTGTCTATAATAGAGATCTGTTCAAACGAACTAATAAGAGCAATTGTCTTTGGTTGAATCGTTTGGGGTAATCCAATCTGGCTATGTTCTAAATCAATGTGTACATCTTCTTTTGACCCTAACGCATCACAAAAACGACCCTTGATTCGTTTAGCTTGTTCCTTACCCTTCATTCCAACGACTTGATAAATTTTCATTATCCACACCTCTATAAAAGTAATCTTCTCAAATGAATATTAATTCATATGTATAACAAAAGAATAACAGATTCTACATCGAGATGCAATGTATAACCTGTTACTTTTTCTTTTAGCCTTCTACTTTTACAAACTCTCTCATTCGTCTGTCAATTGCATCTCGCACTCGTCTGAAAACGATGAGTTTTTCTTCTTCAGTTCCTTTTGCCCTTTCAGGATCTTCAAAACTCCAAGATTCCACTCGAACACCCGATGCTAGGTTTCTGAAATTCGAGTCGATATCTCCCGATAAGTTAATAATATAATCGGAATGATTTAAAAGGCTATAATCAACGAAATCCGAGATTTGATTTCGGATATCAATTTCTTTTTCATCCATTACTTTTATTGCCAAAGGGTGCAGATGTTTCTTCTCACTGCCGCCTGTACGGATTGTCCACTGATCAATATCTAAATAATTTTGAGCAAAACCTTGTGCCATTTGCAGTCTTGCAGAATTATCTACACTATAAATATAAACGGTCTTTCTTGTCATTCTATCCCTCCTCATTAATCATCGATATAAATTTTTTCACGAATCGTGTTGTCATAAGTGTCGACAATCAATTCATCTCTACCTTCATGCCATTCGCAATAAATAATTTCTTCAAGATCTGTATAACCCATCTCCGCTAGACTGGTCCGCAACCATTCAGCGCTTTTTCCTATTGAACTTAAAGTTTTCGGTTTTACTTTTCCATTTTCAACAATTAAAAAAGTTGGGCTTTCTTGATTTTCTTTTGTAATTAACGTCAAGCCCCCATTAATCTCTAATATGGCATAATACACTTCATTTATTGAATAGCAATTATGCTGCCTTAACATCGCTCGCAGTCGTTCCATATCTAAATAGTTCTTTTCTAATTCTTCTAAATTGAGTTTCCCTTTATCGATTAATATAGAAGGTTCGCCTTGTATCGCAGTGGATACCTTTTCTGTTTTTTCAAGAATTGTTTCAATAACATGAACAACAATGCCCCAAAGAGCAATCGCAAACAGTATATGGAAAATACTTACTTGATCATCGTATATCGACTCCTCAACCAAAGCACCGAGTATTAAAATATAGATTAAGTCGAAAGGAGTAAACTCAGATATGGCTTTTTTCCCAATCACTCGAATGACTATAAATAAAGCGAATGCACCTAATAACATTTTTGTGGCTATTTGAATATACATGTCCATTCTTACCATCCTCTTTCTTTATGTTCTACTGCCTTTATCCTAGTGATTATTTGTGACAATTTCCAGCTTAATGATTTTAACACAATATTGTTTTTAATTACTGTTCCTATTATATTATCAATCCTTAGTCTTACAGCATTAAGACTTGTGATTTTATTCATTAATTCTTCTTTTTATTTCCAATTCACACTGTATTTTGCTTATGCTCTCTCTTTCAATATATAATAATTCTTGGTATTTTACTGGTGAAAATGGTTGAGGGGGTTTGATCGATGATTAATTTTAAACAGGTTTCAAAAACATTTGCCGGTAAAGAGGGGCCGCTTAAAGCGATTGATGATATTACACTGAGAAT
>JBHWQC010000073.1:0-12828 GCA_043425375.1 Atopostipes sp. | reverse complement strand
GTTAAACCTCATCCGTCATATTTTTCTGATAAAGCAGCCCTGCAAAATGGAGTGCAAGTTTCACTTCCGCCAAAGCTGCGATTAGTTTGACTTGCAGATGCTCATCCGCAGCGATATCCATAACGGTTTGTTCACTGTTTGATAATTTGGCTGAATAATAAAAAGGTGGCTTTCCTTGAATGTCTATGTAGTGAATAAAGCTCATGAGCTCATCAGCTGGCAGATCAATAAAATCGACTAGTGAATGTATTTCATCCGTGCGCACTAGAAAAACACCTTTTATTTCGAGCAAGCGAATTTCAATATAAGCGTCCAAAGGGTAGTAGTTAAGGGTAATATAAGGCTTCCCTGTTTCTTTATGGCTGATCGTATACTCAAAATGACCCTCCGCATCAATGTATTCATCTATCTCATATTCTTTAACTAATTTATTATAATGTTGTGAAAATATTTCTTCTAAATCTATATTCTTTTTCACACAGCCTACTTCCTATTCTCTATCCTGTGGTATATCCTATCAAATAAGTCACTCATCTCAAAAAGAATAGGTCTGGCTTTTTTACTGTGCTATAATTTAAAGAAAAGAAGAGGGATGGAGGATCCGATGGAAAATGAAAACAGAACAATAGAAATTGCGATTTATGGGTATACACTTGTTTTGATTGTCGTGGGGCTTTTTATGCAAACACCCGCAGCATTATTTCAAGGCTTAATGAATATTCTCCAATCGACGGGTATTTTGATTAGTGACTATATGGTCATTGGGGGGCTGGGGCCCACTTTAGTAAATGGTGGTCTTGTGGGATTAATCGGTTTGCTGCTCATGAAGATGAATAGAGTCCCGATGGTCGGTGCATCGATTGCGGCTATTTTTACTATGATTGGTTTTGGTTTTTTTGGGAAAAATATCTTAACGATTTTCCCTGTCATTTTTGGTGTGTATTTATATAGCCGCTACACCCGAAAAGAATTTAGAGTGTATATTTATCCAGCCCTATATGGGACGGCTCTCGCACCGCTTGTGTCTGAAGTGGCACGAAATACTTCACTTGGCTTGCTTGGCGGGATTGCGGTCGGAATTGCAGTCGGCTTAATTGTACCAGCCCTGGCGCCACATTTATTAGCAGGGCATGAGGGACATAATTTATACAATGTCGGCTTTACAGCAGGTTTTACTGGTTTATTTTTGACCAATCTGTTAAGAGGTTTTTCTTTTGAGCCAAACGCCTTAACCATTTGGGGGACCACTTTCAACACCCCGCTTCGTTGGTTAATGCTTGGGCTTACAGGTAGTATGATAATGATTGGTTTTATCCTCAATGGGAATAGCTTTAGAGGCTACTCCGACATTTTTAAAGAAGCAGGTACGTTAATTACCGACTTTGTGGAAATTCTTGGTGTTGGCAACACCTTAATCAATATGGGCGTGGTGGGGCTAATTGGCATGCTGTATATTGAACTCGTAGGCGGTCATTACAATGGCGCCACTTTAGGTGGGTTATTTACGATGATCGGCTTTGCGGCCTTTGGAAAGCAGCCGAAAAATATTTACCCGGTAATGCTTGGTGTGTATTTAGGTACAATCTTTTCCACTTTTGATGCAAGTGATCCTGGACCACTACTCGCTGCTTTATTTGTGACAACAATTGCGCCTTTAGCTGGACGTTTTGGCCCGCTTGTCGGAATTCTTGCTGGTTTTGTCCACTTATCGGCCGTAAATTTTACCGGTATTCTTCATGGCGGGTTAAACTTATACAACAACGGCTTTACCGCTGGTTTAGTGGCTACGATATTTATAGGTGTCATTAATGGATACAAAGAAAGAAATGTGGGAGATGATTAAATGAAATCCAAACAGCGAATTATTAATATTATGAGTGAATTAGTAAAAAACTCACTCGAAGCTGAAGCAACCGATATTAACGTCAATATTAAACGCAATCCAGACTATTTTGAAATTACAGTTCAAGACGATGGCAAGGGAATGGATGAGAAAACGGTAGAAAATGTCCGTGAAAAACTGAATCAACCCCATCGTGGTATTTATGATGAGTATTATAGTGGTTTGGCTGGTTTCCAACAAAATGATTCCGGCTTAAAACTTGTCGGTTTTCAAATTGACGAGTCTGAAGTCGAAACGAGTCCTGAAGGCACCACTATTCGTGTAAAACGTGATCGTCATAAAAATGAGAAGATATAAGTTATGAGAAAGTCAGAGGAAACTCTGGCTTTTTTCATGCGACAAGGTGATGCACCACGTAGAAACTAAGAAAATAAGTCATTAAATAAGTTTCGCGACACCAAAATCGATTTCGTGTCGTAAAAAAAGATAACCACGATACCAAATGAGAATTCGTGTCGCAGAAAAAGATTACCACAACACCAAATACCATTTCGTGTCGCGAATTAAATCCATCTTGTAAAAAAATGTTAAATAAGTAAAATTTGGTTAGCAGCTGGTCATTGAAGCCCACTTGCGCGAGATGACGCATTTGAATATAGCGAAAACGAATCTGAATGAATTCGGCCGGTTTTCTAAATTGAAAGATTCCGTTAACCGCCAAAAAGCCAGAGAGTACTTAGAAGAAGCTCTGGGCAAGAAATTGAAACCCTTCGAAGCAAGCCGGGAAGTCGATAAGATTTTAAGAGACTTTCTATCGGAAGATGGGTTTGATGTGGAGGTGTGTTTGAAAGAAGAAGAGTAGTGGCGTTTATAGCGGCGATAGACTGTCTAACGCGTACGTAAATTAATTTATGCAGGAGATAGACACACTAACTTCGTCACTTACGATATAGGGACGGTGATAGAGGATATGCAGAGCCATCCAGCCGTCGAGCTCGGGAAATATACGCAGCAGATGGAGGCGATCGGTTATTATTTTAATGAAGCCAGTAACCATATGGCGACTCCGCTGGTAAAGACGGAGGCCCGAAGAAAAGACTCAACGACTGACACCAACAAAATTTCTTTAAATTTTTCTTTGACAGGATTCAAATTTTGTAATATAGTGATAGAAATATTTATTGTGAATAATTTAACAAAATGGAGGAAGAATCATGTTACATTTAAATGAGAAAGTTGCGATTATAACAGGAGCTGCGATGGGAATGGGTCAAGCAACCGCAGAATTATTTGCTGAAGCAGGGGCAAAAGTTGTCATTGCCGATTACAACGAAGAAGAAGGAACGAAGGTCGCTGAAGCAATTCAAGCAAATGGCGGTGAAGCTACGTTTATTCAAGTCGATGTTTCCAATGAAGAGCAAGTCAAAAATTTAGTTAACCAAACAGTTGAAACGTATGGCCGTTTGGATGTGGCTGTCAATAATGCGGCAATTACGCCAGATGATAAACCAATAGCTGAAATGGATTTCGAATACTACGAAAAATTAATGGCTGTTGATTTAAAGGGTGTTATGCTATGTATGAAGTATGAAATCCAGCAGTTGTTAAAGCAAGGGGACGGCGGCTCGATTGTGAACACTTCATCTGTAAGCGGTTTACGCCCGCAGCCTGCAAACCCTGCCTATGTGACGGCCAAGCATGGGGTGATTGGAGCCACAAAAGCAGCGGCAATGGATCATTCACCTTCTGGTATCCGTGTAAATACGGTTTGTCCAGGAGCGATTGATACACCCATGCTTCAAGGAGCTCTTGAGCAGTTCGGTTTTGATCCAGTAGAATACGCCAAACAATTAAGTATGTTGGGTCGCTTTGCGGATGCTAAAGAAGTGGCGCATGCCAATTTATGGTTATGTTCAGACTTGTCTTCTTATGTAACAGGCGCAACTTTAGCGGTAGATGGCGGATATACGGCTATGTAAGTTCATTTTTAAAAGGCAAAGAGAAACGACTCGATTTATTTTATCATCGAATTGTTTCTCTTTTTTTGATTAACTATTTTATAAGCAGTCGATCATAAATAAAATATACAAACAAGCCTACAATAATAGCCAGATAAATCACCTGATTAGCAATACTGATTTCAGTAAAGAATACGAATGAAAGAAGAGATAGGCAGTAAAAAAGCTGACCAGCAAATATTTTAAAACGGTTGGCTTTATTTCCTTGATCGTCTGTTATATCTTCTTTCGCTAAAAACCAAAACAGGATAGGGGATAAGATAGCCGCTAAGATGACAAAAACGTCTAAGGTATTTAAAGAGGCTAGAGCATTAACAGTTAACGGATGGCTCAAAAAACTTTGAATGAGAAAAAGAGCAAAACCAAGCACACCAGCTATCGTCACTTTTTTTGTCTGTTTGCTTGTGAGTCGAACAAAAACCATTGCTAAGACAAAAAGCAATAGGTAAACAGGGTTTTTATTGTTCCAGGACATAAAGCCGGCAAATAAGCTTAATAATACGAGGTCCAAAATAGTAAGTGCTTTGCCAGAAATACCATTAACGGCTCTTAAAATAAGCAAAAGCCAAAACAGAGGTAAAAATTGAGTGGATTCAATCTCAACAAACATAAACAAAGAAAGGGCCGCTGCTGCAAAGGCCGAATAATCATGTGCTGGATCCAATTCCCGGGTTAATGCCCAAGTGATAAAGACCCCAAGTCCTAGTGAAAGACCTGACCATAATCCGCCTGATAGAATCGAGCCGACAACCGCTAGGGTTAGCACTACCCCCATAATCAGCTGATTCGATTGATAGCTTAAATCAATTTTTCTTCCTAAAGTAAACATATTCAACACTCCTAATCTGTCTTCATTATACCTGGAGATAGAGTTTGGGTATAACTTTACGAATTTTCAAAGCAAGAATAGTAATTATTTCATTCTTATCCATATTATTGGTAAACTATGAACAAATGTTTATTTTTTATAAAATGTGAACGATTACAAGAAAGGTGATAAATTTAATGGAACCATTTAAAGCAATTGTTGTACGTCAGGAAAATGATGAAGTGACACATGAACTAGAGGAGGTCACTTTAGAAAATCTTTCAGAAGGGGAGGTCCTTGTTGAAGTCGAATATTCGTCGGTCAACTACAAAGACATGTTGGCTTTTCAAACAAAGGGCGGTGTCATCCGCGACTACCCAATGATTCCGGGTATCGATATGGCAGGCACGGTCGTCTCATCTGAAGATGACGAATTTACTGAAGGCGATGCTGTGTTAATCAATAGTACCGACCTTGGCGTTAAAAAAACAGGTGGTTACTCAGAGTATGCACGCACAGAAGTGAGAAACGTCATGAAATTACCTAAAAACTTAAGCGCTAAAGATGCGATGAAATACGGAACAGCTGGATTTACGGCTGCATTGTCTATTCAAGCGTTAGAAGAACACGGCATGTCGCCTGAAAATGATCCGGACGTTTTAGTTACCGGTTCAACCGGCGGCGTCGGCAGTGTGGCGGTTCAGATTTTAAAAAAAGCCGGCTACAAAAATATTCATGCGCTTGTGCGGAAAGATTACCAAGTGGATGTTGCGAAGGAACTTGGGGCTTCAAATGTAGTGGATGCGGATGAAATTAATAACGGACGCAACACACTCGATGCTCGCAACTACCACTATGTGGTCGATACAGTGGGTGGCGACATCGCCGCAAAATCATTGGCTCAAATCCATGAAAATGGCAGCATGGCAATAAGTGGAAATGCAGGAGGGCACAAACTTAATGCAACAGTCTTACCGTTCATTTTACGTGGCGTCAATCTGTTAGGGATTAATTCCGTGGACTATCCTAAAGAAGAAAAGCAAGCAATTTGGGAAAAATTAGGCAACGAATGGAATGTGGCAGACGAGCTGGTTTCTCAAGAAGTCGCACTTGAAGATTTGGATGAAACAATTGAAGCACTAAAAGAAGGCAAGCATTTAGGCCGAACGATTGTTAAAGTAAAAGCATAAAAAGAAGTTCAAGAAAACCTTAGTGAAATGAAGTTCACTGAGGTTTTTTGACGTCTATATAGGATATAAATGAATGGACAGAGAATTAGTTATCCTTAAAGAATCCATAACTAAGATTTAATTCCTATTTCTTCTATTTTTGTTATGATATAAGGTACCTTGAAGGAACTGCACGCATTTATAAAAAGTTGGAGACGATGAAAATGATTTATCAAGTAGAAAAAGTGACGGAACGTATTTACCGTATCAAAATGACCTATGTCTGTTGTTATTTACTCATTGGCGACAAAGAAGCTGTTTTATTGGATGCAGGCTGGGGTTATGGGGATTTAAAAGCGGTCGTTGAATCACTTACCGATTTACCCGTGACCCTTGTCTTATCGCATGGGCACCCAGATCATGTGGGCAGTGCGAACCAGTTTGAAACAGCTTATTTAAATGAAAGAGATTTCCCTATGATTGAAGGGCAAAGCCAAGTGGATTTACGCAGACGGCTGATGCTCAATTATGTATCGGAAGATTTTGAGGAAGATTCTAACTTATGGGAGCCAGCTCGCACAGCGCCTTATACGCCGTTAACAGAGGAGATCACATTTGATTTAGGGGGTCTCACGATTCAGCCGTACAATTTACCTGGCCACAGTGCAGGGAGTATGGTGTTTATTCTTCCTGAAGAACGGATAGCGATTTTTGGCGATGCGATTTCCCATCCCACGCTAATGTTTTTTGACAACAGTTCAACGGTGAGCGAACATTACGAGGCTATGGTGAAATTTAGTGCACATAGTGATCGTTTTAATCGAGTGCTTGTTAACCATGAAACCTATGAAATAGACAAAGTCGTTTTAGACAATAATATCCAATTAGCACGCAAAATTTTAGACGGGGAAGATGCAAAAGTACCAGCGGCTAGACGTTTGCAAAAAACGATGAAGACGGGTCCGATTTATGCCGCCAGCAAACCGCGACGTTGGCTTCCACATAATCCAAGGGAAATAGGAAATATTTATTATCGGGAAAGTAATATTTAAGAGGAAGAAAAAAAGTCACCCTGATGAGTGACTTTTTTTAATCTTTCAATAACTTACTTAACTTTCACGATTTTTAAATACAGATTCTAACAACAACACATATTGTTCAAATTCCTGTAAACCTTTTTCTGTAAGACTATATGATGTAGCTATTTTGTCAGAAAAGAGTCCCTTTTTTGAGGATACAAACCCCGATTTAGTTAAATTTTTGAGTTGTACACTTAAATTCCCATCCGTTGCACCGGTCTCTTCTTTCAATTCTGAAAAAACCATATCTTGATTAACTAAAGTACTGATTATTGCGATTCTCAATTGAGAACTAAAAACTTTTGAAATTTCATCTATTTTCATCGATTTTTGCACCTTTGTAAAATAAGATACTAGCTAATAAAATGTAGCCAATTGAAATAATGAACCCACTGTATAAATTGCTAAACTGTATACTCACCATTTGCACTTGAGAGATTGTTATAGCATCGTTTATTGTGAAAAGAATGAAGTAAATGAAGAGATTTAATATACTCAGAATTGTAAATGTTCCATTCTCAGTAATACTACCCGCAATAATAAGTGAGATGGAGAAGATAAATATATTTAAAAACTCATTCATTTGCTGAATTGCCAGTAGTAATAGGTTGTTATCCATAGCTGTGAATGCCGAAAAACTTCTGATCATAAAAAAAAACAATCGGCAGTATTACTGAAGCTAATATAAACAATGAAATAAATAATCGAAAGAAGATATTCGTGTGCCTTTTTGCCTTGTATGCAATTCTAAGTAACAATACTGCTGACAAAAAATAAAGGCTCAGTTTTAATAACGGTGATACGATAGAAATAAGGGAGTAGTCTAAAATGAATAGATTTGCAATAAGTTGAGCAACGAATAAAAAACTGCTCATAATACCCATGATTAAAAAAAGATTTCGAATCCACTGGTTGTTGTTCTTTGACTGACCGATAGCTTGCTTTATAACATTGAAATCAGTTAAATATTTATCATGATTTTTCATAATGATCACCCCATCTTTACTTTATATTTTAAAGTTACTTTATATTATAAGCATTAAGAGTTGAAGTCAATTCTTTTGCAGTAATTATTTTATTTTAATCAAATGTTTAAAAAATACATACTTCGACCAAAATTAATATCCTAGTTCTAGGCGTCTTACTCAAAATATTAATCTTTTTATGATACATTTAAAAAAGAAAGAGTGAACACGTGTATATAAAAAATAAAGAAAGCAGGAGGATAATGTACAAATTACTGACTCGTTCGTTTCAAGCGGTCGCTCGACCGGCGGCTCATGCCTTAGACTGGCATGAACCTCAATTACTTATCGGAGAGGATCGTTTTAAAAAGCTTCCAAATGATTTGATTGAACAACAAGTCGCCCGATTGTTGATTGTGACCGACCAGGGGGTTCGCGATTCCGGTTTACTGGACGATTTTCTAAAAAACCTTGAGGAAAAAGAAATTGCTTATGACATTTACGACCGGGTGAAGCCTAATCCGACAGTAGAAATATGCGAGGAAATTGCGATTGCCTACAATCATTTTCAGGCGGATGCGATGCTGGCGGTTGGCGGCGGTTCGGTTTTAGATTCGGCAAAAGCAGCAGGAATCGCCATCATTAAACCAGAAAAACCTTTGGAATCGTTTAAAGGATTAATGACCGTTCGCGATGACACGCCTTTTTTAATTGCGGTGCCAACAACGGCAGGCACAGGCAGCGAAGGGACTTTAGCTGCTGTGATTTCAGACACAGAGAATCGAAAGAAAATTACGATTATGGACACCCACCTGATTCCGAATGTGGCAGTTTTGGATGCCAATTTGACAACAACTTTACCAAAACATCTGGTTGCCGGTCCGGGAATGGATGCTTTGACCCATGCGGTAGAAGCGTTTATTGGACAAAGTAACACCGAACAGACGGAACAATACGCCAAAGAAGCCGTCCAGCTCATTTTTGAAAACTTAATCGAAGCGTACGATAATAATAAGAATGATACAGCGCGAGAAAATATGTTAAAAGCTTCCTATTATGCAGGGCGAGCTTTCCACCGGGCGTATGTCGGCTATGTCCATGCGATGTCTCATGCCTTAAGTGCATTTTATGATTTGCCCCATGGTCAAACGAATGCGACGATTCTGCCGATTATTTTGCGTTTGTACGGAAAGGCTGTCCATGAAGATCTGGCCGAGTTATCGAAAGAGGCGGGAATTGCGAAGGCAGAAAATACTGTAGAAGAAAATGCCGAATTGTTTATTCAAAAAATTGAAGAGATGAATGATTACATGGGAATCCCACCGTCTATTCCTGAAATCCACGAAGCTGACTTAGAAGAGCTGACAGCCCATGCCGAAAGTGAAGCTAATCCTTTATACCCCGTACCGGTGATTTTTAAGCCGAATGATTTAGTTGAAGCGTTTAGAATAGTGAAAGGAGATACTGATGAATAGACCCAATTATTACAGCAAACAAGCCCAAGAAGATTTTTTTGCGACTGGAAAAACTTTAAGCTATGCCTTTCGTAAAGAGATGCTTTTGCGATTTAAACAGATGTTGAACGAAAATAAAGACCGTATAGCGGTAGCTGTCGAGGCAGATTTTGGAAAAGCCTATTTTGAGGCTTATGCGACTGAAATATTAATGATTTATGATGAGCTGAATTACATGCTCAAAAATCTCAAATTTTTAATGAAACCAAAACGCGTCCCAACATCGTTGATGCATTTTTATTCCAAAAGCCAAGTGATTCCGGAACCGTTTGGGAATGTCTTAATCATTTCCCCTTGGAATTATCCCTTTACCTTATCGCTGACACCTATGATTGGTGCTATCGCTGCCGGGAATACGGTGGTTTTAAAGCCTTCAGAGACGACACCCCATTCATCGGCTTTGATGAAAGAGATGATCGCAGACACTTTTTCACCTGAATATATTACAGTGGTGGAAGGAGAAGCCGAAACTACGCAAAACTTGATTAAAGATAATTTTGATTACTTGTTTTTCACGGGCAGTGATCGAGTCGGCCGTGAAGTGATGAAAACGGCGAGTGAGACATTGACACCTGTGACGTTAGAATTGGGCGGCAAGAGTCCGGCGATTGTGACCGAGGATTCAGATTTAGTTAAAGCGGCTGTGCGGATTGCCTGGGGGAAAACGGTGAATGCGGGTCAGACATGTATTGCGCCGGATTATGTGTTAGTGCATGAATCGGTCAAGAACCGTTTTGTGCTGCTGGTGCAACAAGCGTTTGAGAAACTGCATGGCTTAGATGTGTTTAGTAATGAGGATTTTCCTAGCATTATTAATGAAAAACACTTCGAGCGGATTCAAGGATTGTTTGCGGATGAAACCCTCTTGTATGGCGGACAAGCGGATGCGGCTACACGAAAAATTGCACCAACCCTTGTGGATGAACCGGCTTTGGATTCCGACATTATGCAAGAGGAAATTTTTGGCCCGGTATTGCCGGTCCTTTCGTATTCTTCACTAGATGAGGCGATTGAGGTGATTCGCGACCGTGAGAAACCACTTGCGCTTTATTTATTTACGGAAGACAAAGCGGTGAAAGAGTATATCAGTAGCTATTTATCTTTCGGCGGCGGAGCGATTAATGATACGCTGATTCATTTCGCCAATAACAACCTGCCATTTGGTGGAGTTGGGGGCAGCGGAATGGGGAGCTATCATGGAAAATATAGTTTCGAGACTTTTAGTCATCTAAAAGGGATAACGGAGAAAACCACTCTGTTTGACATTCCGTTCCGTTACCCGCCTTATACCAATTTTAAAGAAAAAGTGATTCGATTGATTGCTAGATGATGTTTCCCGTGCTTGATATGGATTACTCCCAGTCCATATCAAGCTTTTTCATGCCCACTTTTTAGTAAAAGGAGTTACTCTCTTGTGTTATAATCATTGTTAAAGGTTTAAAATTGAAGTCGATTGAAAGCAGGGAGTATATGGGAGCAATAATCAATAGTGTGGTTGTAATAATCGGCAGCCTTGTAGGATTAGTAATGGGGCGAAAAATTTCAGAACGGATTAATAAAGCACTAATGCAAGGAATCGGTTTAGTGGTTTTATCGATTGGAATTACCGGTGTGATGCAAGGGGAAAATTCAATGGTCATGATTTTATCAATGGTCTTTGGTATTTTAATCGGGGAAGGCATCGATATTAATGGGTATGTAGATCACTTTGTAGACTGGTTGGGTCACAAATTTCAAACAGACGGTGCACAAAATAATTTCTCGCAAGGATTCTTAAGCGCGACGATGTTATTTTGTATCGGGTCGATGGCGATTGT
This sequence comes from Atopostipes sp., assembly GCA_043425375.1. Lineage (GTDB taxonomy): Bacteria > Bacillota > Bacilli > Lactobacillales > Carnobacteriaceae_A > Atopostipes. The sequence goes on along the minus strand of JBHWQC010000073.1, from coordinate 1,615 downwards.
CGGGTCGTTAGAGAGTGGGCTGCTTGGTGACAATTCCACGCTTTATACGAAAAGTGTACTTGATGGTATTTCAGCTATTTTATTAACGTCTACTTTAGGCATTGGTGTCGCTTTTTCAAGTATCCCGTTGCTTCTTTATCAAGGCGCCTTAATTTTATTCGCGCAGTTTTTAGCGCCACTTTTACATGATGCCGTTATTATTGAAATCACAACGATTGGGTCGCTCTTGCTGATTGGAATGGGCTTAAATTTGCTTGAAATGACAAATATTAAAATTATGAATTTCGTGCCTGCGATATTTTTACCGATTTTATTTATGCAATTTATGTAAAGAAATGAGGAGAAGAAAGGATGTTCTGATTGGATCTCGCAGATATCTTTTTATTAATTATGCTGATTTCTTTAATGGGCGCCTTTTTATTTTTTGTATCGGCTCTCATTAATCTCTTTCGAAAAAATCAGTCGTCAACTCTAGATTTTAAACGAACGTTCATCTTTTTAGGCCTCGCCATTTTATTCTTTATATTATTCGGCATTTCATTATAAATTTCTGAACAAGCTGCTTTGACTTTAACAGTTGAAGCGGCTTTTTTTGCATCTGCTTGTTGTGAAATTCCAAAATGCGACAGGTCATCCGGACTAGGCTGTTATGAATCTCAAAAACGCAACAGGTAAATGGTTCTAAGCTGTTGTGAAATTAAGAAACACAACTGCTAGACCGAGTTCCAAAGAAAAAAACACTCGCCGCAGCGAATGCTTTCTCTTATAAGAAGGTTTAATCGACTGAAATACTTGCAGGGTCAATTCCTAAAGCTTCAGCCATTTCTTCGTTCACAATTAATTCGAGATTATCGGAAGTTTCTACCGCTATTTCTGCGGGGTCTTCGCCGTTTTCTAAAATACGCAGAGCGATTTGAGCGGTTTGTCGTCCTAAGTCTGTATAATTAATTCCATACGTTGCCAGTCCACCGTCTTCTACCATTGCGCCAGCACCGGCAACTACTGGCAGTTGGTATTCAATAGCAATTTCACCGATAATCGCCATTGTACTGGCCATTGTGTTGTCTGTCGGCAAGTAGATACCGTCTACATCCTGCGCCAAACTTGTGAGTGTAGTTTGGACATCGTTGGTTGTGGTTACTGTTTGAACAACCGCTTCAACGCCTTGGTTTTCCAGCTCAGCTATTGCTAAATCTGCCTGGATTTGAGAGTTTGGCTCACTCGAGTTGTAGGCAATTCCTACTGTTTCCGCCTCTGGAACAATCGACAAGAGGAGAGCAATTTGTTCTTCAATAGGAACCATATCGCTTGTTCCTGTTAAATTCATTCCAGGCGCTTCATTGCTTTCAACTAAGCCCGCATCTTCAGGATCGGTCACAGCAGTGAACAGAATGGGTTTTTCTTGCTCAACCGTTGCAAGTGACTGAGCCGCCGGTGTTGCAATAGCTAACATTAAGTCATTGTTTGCTGATAGTTGCTCACTCATACTTTGAAGATTCGACTGATCACCTTGTGCGTTCATGTCTTCAATCGTTACGTCGATAGCTGAAGCTTCTAGCTCTTCAACAAAGCCGTCACGGGCTGCTTGCAGGGAATTGTGTTCCATAAATTGTAG
>JBHWQC010000072.1:0-23370 GCA_043425375.1 Atopostipes sp. | reverse complement strand
TCAATTGCTGGCATTACGGAGCCGATGGATGCGGATGCCGCATTAGAAGCCGCGCGCACTTCATTTGAAGGCATGCCCAACGGGACGACGATGGGGCATGTGCATTTACATGTGGATGAATTAGAAAACTCTCTAGACTTTTACACGAATGTCTTAGGATTAGGCTTAAAATACAAATTTGGACCAGCCGCCCTCTTTTTAGCATCCGGTGACTACCACCATCATTTAGGCGCAAATATTTGGAAACAAGGAAGCTTAACGCATCCGCAAACAGGTTCTCCTGGGATGGGTTTTACACGTTGGGTCGGTTCAAAAGAAGACCTTGCCTTCATTAAATCACAATTGGACGAACGCGATTATGCCTACACACAAACAGAAGACACCCTAACAGTAAACGATCCTGCTGGTTTAACACACGTGATTACAGAAAAATAACGAATAAGAAGTTAAAACCTCTGCCTGTGGTGCAGAGGTTTTTGTTGTTCGATTAAGTTTTACGTCTCAATAAATGATGGGGATGTGGCACATAATGTTTTTCAAGTGTCGCCATGTCTTCTTCATTTAATGTCACATCTAAGGCAGCGACAAAATCATCCAAATATTTCTCTTTTGTCGCCCCAACTACAGGCGAGGTAACTCCTTTTTCCCATAACCAAGCAAGGGCGATTTGTGCACGGGTGACGTTATATTTCTGGGCCACTTCTCCTACTGCGTCGATGATCGCTTGGTCTGTTTCTTTGGTGTCATCATATTTTCTTTTGGCGTTTTGATCGGATTGTGCCCGTTTTGTATCGCTGTCCCAATCACGTGCTAATCGGCCTGAAGCTAAGGGACTATACGGAACCAAAGCGATACCCGTTTCTTTACAAAAAGGGTTCATTTCACGTTCTTCTTCTCGATAAATTAAATTATAGTGCCCTTGCATCACCGAAAATTTGGTCCAGCCATTTCTTTCAGCGAGATATTGCGCCTTTTGAAATTGATACGTAAACATCGTCGAAGCACCTAAATAATGAACTTTACCAGCGCGGACTAAATCATTTAAAGTCCGCATAGTTTCTTCAATCGGCGTATGGGGATCCCAACGGTGAATGTATAAAAGATCAATATAGTCTGTCCCTAAGCGCTTCAAGCTTTCTTCCACTTCATGCAAAAGATGCTTTCGCGAAAGTCCTTGCCCATTTGGCCCGTCGTGCATTTGTCCGTTTACTTTTGTCGCAATGACCACTTCTTCCCGGTTTGCATAGTCTCGAATCGCGCGGCCCAGAAACTCTTCACTGACACCTAAGCTGTAGATGTTGGCCGTATCAAAAAAGTTGATGCCTACATCAAGTGCCTTTTTCATAATCTTTCTGGATTCTTCTTCGTCCAGCAGCCAATCATGTTTCCAATTATGAGGGTCGCCAAAACTCATACAACCCAGACAAATTTTAGACACATCCAAACCGGTATGTCCTAACTTGATATATTTCATTAACGTTCGCTCCCTTATTTATCTTGGCCCCACTAATGGATGCGGGACGTAATGTTTTTCGAGTGCAGCAATATCCTCTTCATCTAATTGAATATTTAGTGCTTTCACAAAACCATCTAAATATTTTTCTTTTGTTACCCCAACAATCGGAGCTACTACTCCTTTAGCCCATAGCCAAGCGATGGCAATTTGGGCACGACTGGCTTGATGTTTTTTAGCGACGTGGCCGACTGCTTCGACTATTTGCCGGTCCGTTTTTTCTGTCTGGTCATATTTTCTTTTCGCCGAGGCATCGGTTTGTGCCCGGTGGGTCTCGCCTGTCCATTCTCTCGCCAATCGTCCAGCAGCCAAGGGACTATAAGGAACAAGAGCAATTCCTTCTTCTTTACAGTACGGGTTCATTTCACGTTCTTCTTCTCGGTAGACCAAATTATAATGCCCTTGCATCACAGAAAACTTGACCCAACCCTTTTGTTCAGCGATGAAATTGGCTTTTTGCAGCTGCCAGGCAAACAGATTAGAAGCACCAAGATAATGCACTTTCCCCGCCCGCACTAAGTCATTTAACGCGGCCATCGTTTCTTCAATCGGCGTTTCCTCATCCCAACGATGAATATATAGAATGTCGATATAATCCATATCTAAACGTTTTAAGCTTTCTTTCACTTGATGGAGGATATGTTTTCTCGAAAGTCCTTTTCCATTTGGTCCCTCATGCATTCGTCCATTCACCTTGGTCGCAACGACTACCTCTTCTCGGCGGGCATAATCGTTTAATGCCCGTCCTATAATTTCTTCGCTTACACCAAGACTGTAAATATTGGCTGTATCAAAAAAATTAATGCCCATATCAAGGGCTTTTTTAATGATTTTCCTGGATTCCTCTTCACCCAGTAGCCAATCATGCATCCAAATTTCTGGATCCCCAAAACTCATCCCACCTAAACAAATTTTTGAAACATCCAAACCAGTCTTTCCTAATTTTACATAGTCCATTCTTCCTCTGCCCCTTTCTTTCCTTGCTACATTACCAGTATACTTAACTTATCGCAAGCCCTTACAATTTTTAATTAAAAAGCAGCCAGCTGGGCTTTGCGGGAATCTATCAAAACAGCTGAAGCTGGGTGAGGCAACTTGTAAAAAACTCTATAAAAGCGCTCAGCCCTCTGAGTGACCGCTTAGCCACTAAACAGTTCAAATAAGGCAACTGCTTGAGAAAGTTGCCCAATCACCATATAATAAAGGGGAATAAAAAGAAAGAGGGAGATTTCATGGGGTTATTAGTAGATGGCAAATGGCATGATCAATGGTACGATACAAAAAAATCAGGCGGTCGTTTTATTCGCTCCGATTCTCAATTCCGTAACTGGATTACAGCTAACGGCAGTCCGGGCCCGACAGGTGAAGGCGGCTTTAAGGCGGAGCCAAATCGCTACCACCTGTATATTTCCTATGCGTGTCCCTGGGCCAGTCGCACGTTAATTATGCGTCGTTTGAAAGGTTTAGGCGACATCATTTCCGTATCTGCCGTTCATCCTTATATGGGTGAAAATGGTTGGACGTTTAAAGATGGGCCGGGCGTGGTTGCTGATCCAGTGATTGATGCGGATTATATGCATCAGATTTACACACATGTTGATTCCAACTATAGTGGCCGGGTGACCGTTCCAGTCCTTTATGACTTAAAGACCGATCAAATTGTCAATAACGAATCTTCGGAAATCATGCGGATGTTGAATTCAGCCTTTGATAAATTTGCGAGCACAGATTACGATTTTGCGCCGGCGGAGTTATGGGATGAAATCGATGAAATGAATGCCTTTGTTTATGAAACTATTAATAACGGGGTCTATAAAGCGGGCTTTGCGACGACACAAGAGGTGTATGAAGAAGAAGTAACCAAGTTATTCGATGCTTTAGATAAATTAGAATCCCATTTAAAAGACAATGAATACCTTGTTGGCGACCGCATTACAGAAGCGGATTGGCGCTTATTCACAACTCTGGTGCGCTTTGATTCCGTCTACTTTGGTCACTTTAAATGCAATATCCGGCAACTAATGGATTACGAAAACCTCTGGCGCTATACAAGAGAGTTGTACCACTGGCCGGGTGTGAAGGATACGGTAAACTTTGATCACATTAAACAACACTACTACACAAGCCACGACACGATTAATCCAAATGGGATAGTACCCAAAGGACCAAAAATTGATTGGCGTTTAAACTAAAATATTACACGGTCAAAGCGATTGACTTTCTTTACGTGGAAAGTTAATCGTTTTTCTTTTAGGGTTTCAATTCAAAGCAATTTAGTGGGAACTCCTCTACCATTATGAGAAAATAAGAAAAAATATGTATCGAGGGAGAGCCGAATGGAAAAGAAAAAGCAAGAACACAAACAATTAGCAGAAGCTGTGTTGAATTTAGTTGGCGGGGCAGAAAATGTAGAGCGGGTGATTCATTGTATCACTCGCTTGCGTTTTTATTTAAAGGATGAAACGAAAGCACATACCTCAGAACTTGAGGAGTTGCCAGGCGTTATGGGCGTGGTTTTAGCAAATAACCAGTATCAAGTAATTGTCGGACAAGCGGTCGACAGTATTTACGAAGAGGTCGCCGCACTGCTGCCAGATGATGCCTCTGAAAATGAAAACTCTGTCTCACAAAAAGCCAGTATGAAAGATCAAGACACTTTTTTTGGGAAAGTCCGTTACGGCTTTAATGCAGTTATCGGAGTCGTCACCGGTGCCGTGATGCCGATTATTCATATATTAGCGGCTTCTGGCATTATTAAAAGTCTGCTAGCAATTGGCACAAGCACGGGTTGGATTACAGAAACAGGCGATGCTTATTTAATTATCAGCGCGATAGCGGATGCCGTTTTTTATTTTCTGCCGATATTAGTTGGCTACAATGCCGCCAGACGTTTGGGTGGGAATCCCGTCTTAACCGCGGTGATTGGTGGTGTCATTATGTCGCCGAGTATTCTTGCTGCGGCCGAGGAAGGTTTGAATATCTTATCAATCGGCGGTCTAGATTTTCCGTATGTGTCTTATTCTTATACAATTTTTCCAATGATTATCGCCGCTTGGTTGGTGAAAAAGTTGGAGACTTGGTTGAAACAGTGGATTCCTAGTTATGTGCAAGCCATCTTTGTGCCGATGCTTGTGATGGGTGTGGTCACTGCCCTTATCCTACTGGCCATTGGACCAGTGATTACTTGGATTTCTTACGCTTTAGCTGATGGTCTGCAAGTTTTACTCAGCTGGAATTCAGCAATCTTTGGTGGAATTATTGCAGGGCTCTACCAAATTCTTGTGATTTTCGGCCTGCATTGGGGAATTATTCCTATCTACGTGAACGATTTTGCTTTATTAGGATATAGTTATTTATCGGCGATTGTCAGCTTTTCAATTGTAGGACAAGCGGGAGCTGCTTTAGCTGTTGCTGTAAAATCCAAGAAGCCAACTATTAAAGAATTGGGCTATGCTGGTACGATTTCGGCCTTTTGTGGTATTACTGAACCGGCCATTTACGGCATTAACTTGCGCTTTAAAAGACCGTTTATCTGCGCCAGTATCGGCAGTGCTGTTGGCGGATTTTTAACTGGTTTACTCAACGTCAATATGTGGAGTATTATCGGGTCCATTATTGGTTTGCCTTCTTATATTGATCCAGTCAATGGAATTAATGAGAATTTTTACTATGCGGTACTGATTACCATCGCTACCCTCGCTGTTTCTTTTGTGACCACTTATCTTTGGGGATATAACGATGAGATGAAAATGGCCGAAAAGAAAGAAAAACCGCAAAATCCTGGAAAAGTGGTTCCAGAGTAAGTAAGCTGTCTTTGGATTAATCTAAAGAAATCCTCTGACCTAGCGATTAACCTTATTATCAAATGGAGCGGTTTCGAGAAGTGAAATAGAGATTGGTGTCGTCAAATGGAACAAGTGCGAAACGAAAAGGAGTTTCATGTCGCACGAGCGAATGGAGCGCGAAACGAAAACGAGTTTCGTGTTGTAGTAGTGTCTTGCTTGCTTTCGTTGCATCAAACTTCTCAACAAAAGAGACTGGCAGCTGCCAGTCTCTTTTTAAATACATCTTTTATTCGCCTGCTTCAACCCAACGGTCATAAGCAGCTTGGTGAATTTCTTCTAATCGTCTCACACCAATTTGTTCCAAGGTAGAAATGTATTCTTCCCATGACTCGTCTGTTAGTTCACGGTTACCAGTAATAAAGGCAGCTTCGCTTTCGACTACATATGTTTCTAAATCAACTTGAATTTCATTGACTTCATTTTGTTCCTCTCTTGTGAGATACACAAGCGGGTAAATGACTTCTCCATGGGCTTCAATTTTTTCTTGCGTTTCTTCCAGTAAAAAATCACTGAATGCCGATCGTTCACCGCCAATTGGATCAAGTTCCACACTTAGCCCTGGAACTGTAATGCCATAAGCAGGTGTGATTGTTCCACGGTAGTCCTCCCGATTGTCAGGATCAACCTCTTCATTAAACACTTTCGTTCCGCCTTCTTCATCTTCCCATTCCCACAAGTAGCCTTCTGGGCCATGATTTAAGAACTCATACCCTTCTGGTGTATAGAAGTAATCAATCCAGCGCAAAGACGCTTCTGGACTTGGATTTTCACTGGTAATGGCAAAGGCACCACGTTTGATTCCCGGGTCCATCGGCATAAGCGGTTCTTTTTGGAATTCACTTGTTAAAGGCGCAAACATTGGGTCGTTAAGCGCTTCTTCTTCTGTGCGCCCTGTGGTAAAGTATGAGAACCAATCTTGGAACACGCCCACTTGGTTGTTTTGTCCTTTCGCTTGTTTCTGCTCATTAGATTGCGAGAAGGTTTCACGATCTAATAAATCTTCTTCAAACAGCTGATTCATAAATTCTAAATAGCCTCTAAAGTTGTCTGTCGCAAAGGTATAGCGCGCCTGCCCTTCATGCTCTTCAATTCCCCAGCCTTTGATGCCAAAAGCAGGCATCATCCAGCCGCGAATCCCATTCATAGCTACATCGGAAATGGGAATTTCATCTTGTTCGCCATTCCCGTTTGGATCTTCATCTCTAAAGCGAACCATCAATTCATAAAATTCCTCTACAGTTTGCGGCAACTCTTCCACATCTAAAGCGTCCAGCCACTCGCCGTTATACCAAACAGGCCCCATAATCCATGAAGCGGTATCGCTTTGAACAATATTAGGTAAGGCATAAATATGGCCATCTGTTGTTGTGATGGACTGTCTAATCTCTGGATGTTCCTCCATTAATTGATAGAAATTCGGTGCATACTCTTCGAGCATATCTTCTAAAGGAATGAGTAAACCTTGGCTGCCATAATCCACTTCAGCTGCCGCATTCAGTGAGTTTGGCCCGCCTGCATAAATAATATCTGGCAGCTCCCCGCTTGCAAAAGCTAGATTTAACCGCGTAGAGAAATCACTTTGCGGCGGCGTGTCATAATCAAACTCGATATTCGTTAATTCCGAATATTCCTGAAGGGTAGGCATCTCGTCCCATTCCGACATGCCAACGCCTGGCGCCAGTAAATTTAATGTCAGCGTTTCTTCTACAATTGGAAAATCTTCTGTTGCGACTTCAATCGTTTCTGACGTCCCAGAATTTTCAGCAGTAGATGCCGCTTCTTCATTCCCTCCACAGGCGATAAGTAATAAAGCACTGGCTGTAAGTACAGAGGTTAACCCCCATTTTTTTCGTTTCATCTGTTCCTTCTCCTTTTTCAGTAATCGTATTTTAACCTTTTAATGACCCGATCATCACTCCTTTTACAAAGTACTTTTGTAGAAATGGGTAAATGATGATAAGGGGCAAGGTTGAAACAATCATCACCCCATATTGAATCACTTGGCCGAGTTGCTGTTGACTATATAGAAACTCTGCCATTTCACCTGTCATTTGCAGTGTCGGATTGGATGACATATCTTGCAGCACTAATATTTCCCGTAAAATCATTTGCAGCGGGTATTTTTCGCGGTCGCTGATATAAATTAAAGCATTAAAATAAGAATTCCAATGTCCGACTCCGTAAAATAAGGCCATGACTGCTAAAATCGGCTTCGATAGCGGCAAAATAATTGAAAAAAAGCGTCTAAAATAGGAGGCTCCGTCCATAATTGCCGCTTCTTCTATTTCAGTCGGTATCGTCGATTGAAAGAATGTCCGCGTCACAATAATATTGTAAACAGACGCTGCATTCGGCAATACTAACGCCCAAACCGAATTCCCCAGTCCCAAACCTGTCACTAATATGTAGGTAGGAATGAGACCGCCTCCCACAAACATCGTTACCATCATGAGTTTTGTCACAAAGCCTTTACCGACAAAATCAGGTCTAGACAAAGCATATCCCGCAGGAATCGTCACAAATAAATTAATCGATGTACCTAAAACGGTATAAAAAATCGTATTCGCATACCCCCGCCATAAGGCTTCATTTTCAAAAATGGTTCGATACCCTTCAAAAGTAAATCCTTGTGGGAATAAAAGCATTTCACCCGAATTGACGGCCACTGGATCACTGACTGATGCACTTAAAATATAAATTAACGGATACGCTACTACGATTAAGGCAGCAGCCAAAAACACATAAACAAAAATCGTAAAGGCTTTATCAGAACCGGTCAGTTTTGTATGTGCAGAATATTCCAAATTTCTCTCTCCTTTCTACCATAAGCTTACATCACTTATTTTAGAAGTAATTTTATTAACCGTTAGCAACAACACCGCATTGATGATCGCATTGAACATCCCCACAGCTGCCGCATAACTATACTGGGCATCCAGCAAACCTTGCTGATAAGTAAAGGTTGCGATCACATTTGAAGAAGCCATATTGAGTGGATTTTGCATCAATAAGATTTTTTCGTACCCCATGGACATGATAGAACCCATATTTAAAATAAGTAAAATAACAATGGTCGGAATTAAAGCTGGGATATTGATATACCATAACCTTTGTAATTTTGTCGCCCCGTCAATTGTGGCCGCTTCATGAAGCTGCGGATCAACGGAAGATAAAGCCGCCATATAAATAACCGAATTCCACCCTGTACTTTGCCAAACACCCGATAGCACATAGATTGTTTTAAACCACCGTGGATCTTCTAAAAATGCATGTCGTTCTAAACCAATGGCATCTAAAATATGATTGATTAGTCCAGTCGAAGGCGATAAAAAAGAGACCAGCATTCCCACGATAACAACCACCGAGATAAAGTGCGGGGCATAAGTAACCGTTTGTGTGATGCGTTTAAAGGGCCCATTTTTCGCTTCGTTTAACATTAAGGCCAAGATGATCGGCATGGGAAACCCAACAATCAATTCGTAAAGACTAATTCCTAAGGTATTTCTCAATAAATCCGTAAAGTAATAGGAATTAAAGAACCGTCTGAAATGATCAAAACCTACCCAGGGGCTGTCCCAAATACCAAGGGAGGGAATGTAATCTTTAAAGGCAATTTGAATCCCATACATTGGTCCATAATGAAAAATGATAAAATACAATAAAGCAGGTAAAATAAAAATATACAACTGCCAATTATTTAGAAAATTCTTTTTAAACTTTTCACTCAAGCTTTTCTTCTTTTTTGGTTTTTGAATGGCGGAATGAATGCTTGTTTTTTCATTCTTTCGTTTCTTTAAATCCATTTCGTTTTCCTCATTTCTATGTCACACACTCTCCTGCAATTTTTCTTTACTCCCCTTCTTTCATTTTGCTCATTGTTTCTGCTTTTAGGATGCCTTGAATGGCGAACCAAGCAATCGCACCAAACAAAATCGGAACCCCAAAGAACAAATAGAGAAAAGGAATATAGGTGAAGGCAACAGACACGACAACAATCGCCAGTAAGATAGCGATTGATTGAAAAATACTGGCAAATCCGATATAAAAAGCTTGCCTGATATAAGCAGTTAAGTTTGTATAGTCATAGCGGGCGAACACCGGAAATAAATAGCTACTAATCACGATGTACATAAAAAACAGCAGCAGCAGTAAATGATGTAGTAAAACCGATTGGATAAAGGTGGATGAGATATACAAATCAAAAAGCAGCACCGCGCCTACTGTTGTGAAAGCCCAACCTAATTTATTGGCTTGCCAAAAATACTTTTTATAAAACTGCTTGAATGTTTTTGTTATAGATAGGTCTACTTTTCCAAAAGCCATCCATTGATAAAAAACATTAAAAAGACTAGCTATTGCCGGGAAAAGACCGAATAGAACAAAACCTTTTAGGGTATAAAAGATGGGGAGTATTTGGAGAAGAAAAAGATGGTAAATCCACTGTCCCACTGAGAGATTCACTCGTATAAATTTACTGTCATTCATTCCAAACAGTCTCCTTTACTCATTTGAATGATAAGAGCAAAATTTCTTAGTCGAAAAAAATGATATCGGTTACACTTGATTCCGTAATTTTCCATTCCTTGTTTATTTTTTCAAAAACAATTAATACATTTGCGATATGATTTTTATACTCTGTCTCGCCTGTTTCATCTTCGCCTATTGTTTTTTGTTTCGTTTTCACGACGAGTTGATTTTCTGTCTCTTCAAGCACTTCAAATGCTGTGAGCGTATGTGAAACCTCGTGCGTTTCAAAAAACGGCTCCATCGCTTTTTGAGTATCGGCGTGTGCGTGAGCAGGAATTGTCGATAAATAACCATCCATGTCTTCAATTTCTGCATAATATAGATTATCCACTAACACATCTCGTGCCGAATGAACGGCTTCTTCATTCTCGTAGAGTCCAGTAATTTGTTCACTTTCTTCTATCTGTGAGCTTTGGATATCACAAGCACTTAAGAAAAACAATAAAAGCCCGACAATAAACAGTCGCTTGGTTAGTTTATGCATAATAATGTGCCCTCTTTAAAAAATGATGTAAATCTCTTAAGAACAAAAATAGACAAAGAATATCAAGGTACTCCTAATATAGCGCCTTTTACAAGTACTTGCAACTATAAGTGCTTGAAGAACAAGAAGGGAGCAAGCAAGACAAAAAAGGATGGACAGTCTGCCCATCCCTTTTCGTTTTAAACAGAACTCTAGTTGATTATTTCCTTCAGCTTTCCTAAATCCAAAGCAGCATATCTTGAGAAGAATTCCTGCAATCGAGTAAATACTTTCTGATTGGCGCCTTCTTCATCATTTTCCACTTGAAGCACAAGCAGTGGCTCATGTAAACTCATCCGCAATAAGAACCAACCATTCCCGAAAGGTTTCGTTACATTTACACGAATACCTTCTGTATTGTCCTCTTCTACGTCAAAGCCTGCTGTTTCTTGAATAAACGCTCCCAACTCTTTAATGACTTGGTTGCCGTAAGATTGGAAATCATCTGCTGTAATTTTAAAGCGAACTTCTTGCGCTTCCGCTGGTTGCTTTAAGTGTTGAATTAAATCACTGAGTCGTTCATCTTTATTCTTTAACTCTGGAAGCAGCATTAAAATTTTAGCCACAACATATGCCCCATCATCGAGGAAATAATTTTCACGAAAAGCAGCATGCCCGCTTGTTTCAATCGCTAAGGGTGTAGAGATGCCTTCTTTATTCAAATCAATTGCTTTGTTGATGACATTACGGTATCCGGAAATATAACGGTACTGTCTCCCGCCCAACTCATTAATGAAAGTTTTCAGATGTGTTGTCGTGGGTGAATTCGTCACAATTGTAGCACCCGGTTCTTCTTCTAACACAATTTGCGCCAACACCGCAATTAAGTTGTTACGGTTGATGACTTCCCCGCTATTGTCTACGACAGCTGCCCGGTCCACATCCGTGTCAAAGATAATGCCTAAATCTGCCCAGTGGTCAAGGACCGCCTTTTGGACGCTTGCCATGGCTTCTGGATTATCTGGATTGGGGACATGGTTTGGAAAATAGCCATCCGGATCCAAAAACTGGCTGCCGGTGGTATCCGCGCCTAAGGGTTCCAAGACATCGCTAGCAAAGAAACCACCCGCCCCATTTCCAGCATCTAATACAATTCGAAAATCCGCAAGCGGTTGGTCGAGTCCTGTCGCTTTTTGAATTTTTTCCACCATATCTTTGGCATAATATTTAAGGAGTGGAATCTCTTGCACTGCTCCTTTTTCAAAGGAAGCGACAGCATCCTTTGCATAGGCGACTATTTTTTCCATGTCTTCATGTTCCGCGCCGCCCTCTTTTGTAAAAAACTTCAAGCCATTGTAATAATAAGGCAAGTGGCTGGCAGTAATCATAATTCCTGCATCCGCATCCGTCTCTTCATATTGTGTGGCCATAAACATCGCTGGAGTTGTCGCAAGCCCCGCATCTAATACCGTAACCCCCGCTGCAAGAAAGGTTTCCACCAATGCTTCTTTTATCTCAGGACCAGTAATCCGACTGTCAAAACCTATGGCTATTCTTAAAGGCTGACGGTCGATGTTTTTATCTTTTCTTAGTAAATGTAAAAAACCATTCGCCAGTTTTTTTGCTTCTTTTGCAGTCAGATTAGCGTTAAATTCATCGGTTGAAACAGCAATCCCACGAATATCTGACCCATTGATTAATGTTTGCAAAGATTCTACACTCATTCGATTACCCGCTTTCTCAATATTGTATATCGTTCATCTCCATTTTAGCATCTTTCTTGTAAAAGACGAAAGAGGAAAAGAAAAACGAATGAACTGTTCCCTCTGATTCAACTTTAATCCATCACAAAAATAAAACAGAAGCCTAAACCCGTATATGTAGAGTTTAGGCTCTTGGTTTTAAAAATCGGTGTTTTTCTAAATAAACGCTTCTATTATTGGCCCACGACTTCTTCTACAACTTCTGAAGGTTTTTTGTTGCGAATCACTTCTTTAGTTTCGGCATCAAAGAAATGGGCTTTATTCATATTAAAAGCCAAATCAATCGTTTCTCCTGGTTGATGGTAGTCTCTGGCATCGACAACTGCCACCATTTCAGTACCCCCTACATCGATGTATAAAATTGAATCGGCTCCAGTCAATTCTGAAACAGTGATGGTAGCGGTGACGACAGTTTCCGGCGTACTTTCTAAAACGATTTGTTCGGCTTTAATATCTTCAGGACGGAGGCCAAAAATCACTTGTTTGCCTTCATAGCCCCCGGCATCTAAAGCTCTGCTTGCAGGTTCAGAAACCGCTAAATCCAACCCATTTCCATCGGTAATTCGACCCTTACTGTAGCGCACTTCATTTAAGTTCATTGCCGGGGACCCAATAAAACTTGCGACAAAGGCGTTATTTGGCGCATTATAGACTTCAAAAGGAGTACCGACTTGTTGAATAAACCCAGCATCCATAATGACAATGCGATCCGCTAGCGTCATTGCTTCCGTTTGGTCGTGGGTAACATAAATCATGGTTGTTTTTAGGCGCTCATGTAGTTTTGCAATTTCTGTACGCATATGTACACGCAATTTCGCATCCAAGTTTGATAAAGGCTCATCCATTAAGAACACTTTTGGATCACGGACAACTGCCCGCCCTAACGCTACACGTTGTCTTTGTCCGCCCGATAATGCAGCGGGTTTACGCTCAAGTAAATCATATAATCCTAATAATTCTGCCGCCGTTTCCACACGTTCTCTAATTTCATTTTTAGGCATTTTACGCAGTTTTAAGCCGAAAGCCATATTGTCAAAAACTGTCATGTGTGGGTACAAAGCATAGTTTTGAAACACCATCGCGATATCACGGTCTTTCGGTGCCACATCATTCATGAGATCACCATCAATGAGTAACTCTCCGTCAGAGATTTCTTCTAAACCCGCAATCATTCGTAAAGTAGTCGACTTCCCGCAGCCTGAAGGGCCTACAAAGACGATAAATTCATTGTCCTCAATGTCTAGATTAAAGTCCGTTACTGCATAATCTTCTGCATTATCATACATTTTATAAATATGATTTAATGTAATTTCTGCCATTTTTCATTCTCCTTCGCTCTCTTCTTCACTCTATTTTATTACAAAGCAAGGTACTTCTCACTCTAAAAGACTTTTAAGCAAGCGATTTCGTTATCGTTTAAAAAAAGCTTTTCTTTCTAGTCTATCTGTTTCCTATTCTGTGATAGCGTTACCATAATAATACACCGAATACGATACTTTATCAACTGTATTTTGACACTTGCACACAGTCGAAAACTTCCCTCTTTTTCACTAAAAAAAGAGGGAAATCCTCTCTAATTGCTGGTGCCTTCAGCAAATTCCTCATACACTTGCGTCAACACTTGTTCAAAGACTTCAACGGGCTGGGCCCCTGAAACCGCATATTTATTGTTGAATACAAAAAATGGAACACCTTGCACTCCCACTTGCGAGGCTTCAAAAATATCACTGACCACTTCACTGTCGTAGGCTTTATCATCCACTAAGATCTCTTCGACACGTGTTTTATCTAATCCTAGCGCTGTTCCTGTTTCAACGAGAAACTCTTTATCATCAATTAATTCCCCCTTTAAAAAGAAGGCTTCATATAACTTCTCGAAAAAGTCATACCCTTTTCCTTCTTCTTTTGCATATTGGAACACACGATGGGCTGGAAACGTATCGGTTAACTTCATCTCGTCAAAATTATAGTCTAAGCCCGCATTTGCAGCCATCTCTGTAACTTGTTCAGTCATTTGAACAATCTGCTCTTCAGAAGCATTTTTGCGATCCATCATCGCTTGTACGTAAGTTTTACCTGGCTCATATTGCGCGCCCGGTTCTAGCTGATAACTCTTGTATTCAATTTCCACTTCGTCCGCATGCTCAAAGGTTGCTAACGCTTTTTCCAAGTGTGTGGCGCCAATGTAACAAAATGGACAAACAAAATCAGACCAAATGGTGATTTTCATTCTTTTTCTCCTTATCTTCTTTTTCTTCTTTTTTATTTTCAATTTCATCTGCCGGTCCACAAATTCCTGTTTCCAGATCACAGACAAAACCATTTGAAAAATCGACGTTGTGTAAACCTTCTAATTTCGTAACATCATTTAGTTGAATTTTTTGCTCAGACATAACGTTCACATCCTTTATACATTTATTCTACCTGATATCTCGAATCAGAACAAAAATCCTGATTTTAGCTTGAATTGATTCCTCAGTGTCTTCATTTGAAGTATACTAAAAGGAGAAATAAATGGAAAGGTGATTGGATGACATTTAATTTAAATGAAATAACACATGAAGACAGTTTAAACATTGGATCCGATGACGCCCCACTGAAAGTGGTGGAATATATAAATTTACGCTGTCCTGACTCCAAACATTACGAAGAAAACATCGCGCCCTTTTTTGATGAATATATTCAAAAGGGGATGGTTCAAAGAATTGTGAAGCATTTTGATAAAGAGAAATATCCTCTTGAAGCGGGGAATGTGTTGAATCAATATTTAGACTATGACCAACCCCAAGAGACGTATGCCCTAGTCAAAAAACTATTTAAAAAACAAGATGCGTGGGGGAAGAAGCGGTTAGCTGAAATTCCGCATGTCGCCAAAGAATACGGCTTGACCTTGCAAAAAAAGAAGCGCGAACAAGCAGCCCGTATCAGCCAAGAAGTCCAAGCGGCAAATATCAACTATATTCCGACCGTTTTCGTTGGAAAAGAAGCGTTTGTAGAGACGATTGAAGGGGAAGAGTTGCAAAAAGTTGTAGAAGACTTTTTGCTCTAATAGGGCAGCAGTTTTCAGTTTTAATGCCTTCTCTTTGAAGTTTTCATTCTTTTTTTGATATTCTTCAGTTAACAAAAACGAGGAGTGGACAGAAATGGATAAAAACCTTAAGAAAAAAGTAGGACTGAATGCTTTATTTTTAGCCCTTACACTGGTAGTCAATGCGCTCGGCGCTTTTGGCTTTATTAATGGCACAACTCAAAGTGATGTGTCGAATGAGTATTTTACGCTTATCACCCCCAGCTCAACGACTTTTAGTATTTGGTCAGTGATTTATGGCTTGCTGATTCTTTCGTTGATTGTGATGTATATGAAAAGAGACGAAACCTACTATGAACGTGCGATCCATAAAATTACGCCCTATTTTATTTTATCGAGTATTTTTAATATGATTTGGATTGTGCTTTTTTCTTTTGTACTCGTCGAACTTTCTACGCTGTTTATTCTCGCTTATGCGATTGTTTTAGCCATCATTTGCCGCCAACTGTTAAGCATTCATGAAAGCAATCGCTGGCTGCTTCCCTTGACCTTTGGCCTCTATACCGGCTGGTTAATGATTGCGACCGTTGTAAACGTAGCAACCTCCCTTGTGAAAATCGGTTGGAACGGTTTTGGCCTCGCCGATAATATCTGGGCGATGATTGTATTGATTTTATCAGCAGCTTTAGTGATTGGGGTTTCACTGGCCGTCCAGAATGCGGCGCTTCCTTTGTCTGTCGCTTGGGCTTACTTTGGGATTTACCAAAACCTCATTAATGAACATGCAGGTGACTATAGCCTTTTGCGTATGGTGGCAATCGCTGGCATGGTGGTTTTAATTGCTTATGCGGGTATTCAATTTTATAAAAATCGATATGGAATCCTGCCCCGTCACAATGAATAAAAGATAGAAGGGAAAAAGGATAACGCCTAATCAGTTAGGTGTTATCCTTTTTTGCTGTTATTTATTCTCCAATTTCTTTTACTCGCCCAACGCGCCCATCATCCAGTTTTACTTTAATGCCATGCGGATGGGTAGCTGAGTTGGTGAGAATTTTGGCCACAATTCCTTCGGTTAATGCACCAGAACGTTGATCTTGCTTTTGTACCACTCGTACCTTTTGACCAATTTGTATATGCTTGCGTGATTTCCCGTCCATAATTCCTCCTTTGTATCTTTACTCTTTTAACTTTAATGCCTTCAAAGATTGATAGTCTTCATACAAATCTTTTGTATAGTGCGTAATACTTTCATCGTAATTTGGATAAGGGTAATGCAAATGGCCAGCCACTTCTTTCGATACGTCTCTAAATAATTGTTGCACCTCAAACAAAGTCTGCCATGCCTCTTCATAGGTATCCATTTTATAGGACTTTAAAATACGCGCCCAAATGTCTTCGCTGACATATTTTTCTAAGAACCGGTAATACTTACCAATACTCACAGAAAAGTCTGTCTCAAAGCCTACTTTCCAAGACAACATCCGATACAATTCTTGTCGTAACACTTGATTCAAGTAATTGGCTGCATATGTCATCTCTTCACGGTAAAGCCCTTTGCTGACATAAGTAGATACCCACCAAAATTCATTGCAGCAATCATCAAAATGCTTTACTGAAGGCTTTTTGATATGGTACGTTTGATTGGTCGGCAGTGGAAAATCGCCCACTAAATCTTTTTTATCCAAAAGAATTTTAATCAATGTTTCGCTTGACAAATACACATCCAATTCTTCTATAGGCACGATAGTTATATCTACACGATGTCCCTCTTCCAATAGCAGTAAATAAGAAAGCCAATTCCCTAATTGGGGATGATATAAAGTCATTGATTCAGGTTTTTGCATAAAAATTCGTTTTCCAAAAATAGTTAACCACGATTCATCTTCTTGAAATGGTTTTTTATCTGTCACGACAAATGTCAGATCAAAATCTTGCAGCTTATCCGGCTCAATCAGCGGATGAACCCGAGACCCTTCCATTCCTACTACCTGAATGAATTCATTCTGTTCTGCATAAGATAAAACAGTATGCATTAGTTCTTCTTCCGATCTCAACAAGAACCCCTCCACATTCTATTCCTTATTTCCAATCTCTTCTATTTCAAACAAAAGCGGTGTATGGTCTTGACGCGGGCCGGAATCAATCATTTCAGATTTCAATACTTTATCGGCAATCCGGTTACTGACCAGCCAGTAATCAATTCTCCAGCCCGAGTTGTTGACTTTACTCGTTTTTGCCACTTGATTCCACCAGGTGTACTCCCCTTCGACCTCCCCATGCAAGTGGCGGAAGGTGTCAGTGAAACCGGCATCCAACAATTTGGTAAAGCCCGCCCGCTCCTCATCAGTAAAACCGGCTGTGAGATGGTTGCGGTCAGGATTCGCCAAATCAATTTCTTTGTGCGCCACATTAAAGTCACCTGTCGCAATCACTGGTTTTTCTTTGTCTAAGGCAATTAAATAGTCACGGTATCTGTCGTCCCATAATTGTCGTTCTTTTAAACGCACTAATTTAGAACCGGCATTCGGTGTATAAACTTGCGTTAAGTAAAAATTCTCAAATTCCAATGTAATGATACGACCTTCATCATCCATCGTATCTGGCGCCCCGATTTTTGGAAAAGTGACGATTGGTTCAAGTTGATTTTTATATAAAAACATCGTCCCGGCATAACTTTTACGGGCTGGCTCTTCTGAAAGTCGCCAAACCATTTCGTAATCGGATGCTTCCTCCTGTAAAATACTTAAATGCTTTTTGGTAGGGCCGGTTCGAGGTAATTTCGTTTCTTGAATCGCAATAACATCTGGATCATAATCAGAAATTTTGGCTAAAACATCGCGCGTCATTTTAGCTCTAGCCGAATCGCTTGTTAAAGCGGCATTCAATGAATCAATATTCCATGAAATAAATCGCATGTAGTTACTCCCTTTCAATGTACATATGTACAGAACATTTTACCATTAATTCATTTATATGACGAATTATTTGTGACAGAGAGGCTCATGCCTCTCTACTTTAAATATTTAAAACGTTTATCTATTTGAAAACAATTCTTTCTCTCGCCAGCGTCCCCAGCGGTAATAACTAAAAGCAGCGAAACTGCTCAAAATAAAACTAAAACCCATTCCAAGAGCAATCCCTTCTTCACCCATTACACCAGACAGGAAATAAGTAGCTGGGTAACGCAATACCCAAAAAGAGATCACATTCAACATAAGGACTTGATACATCGCCCCTGCTCCTTTGACTACCCCATTTAAAATAAAATTGATTCCTAAAAAGGGATAGAAAAAGGCGATTAATTTTAGATATTGCGTACCAAACTGTAAAGATGCTGGTTCTTGAAGAAATAAGCGAATGGCGGGTTTTGCAAAAATAAAAAGAAGGCATGCAATCACCAACATTGTCAGTGTATTGTATAAAAGCCCATATTTTGTGATTTTAGAGACTCGCTTCCATTTATTAGCCCCGATATTCTGGCCTGTCATACTATTGGCTGCCGTGCCTAAGGATTGGGCGGGGATGATAATCATACTATCTAAACGCTTAGCGGCACTAAAGCCAGCCGTTACAGCGGGGCCAAAGGAATTGACCACACTCAAAAGCGCCGCTATCCCCGCTTGAATCACTGTACTTTGAAGCCCGGATGGAATTCCTAAGTTTAAAATAAGAAAAACTTCTTCTTTAGCTGGAATTGATATTTTCTTAAAAGGGGCTAAGCGATTTCGAAGAATATAATAAAGACCTCCCACAAAAGCAAGACTCTGCGACAAAATCGTCGCGATGGCTGCCCCGTTCACTCCTAGCTTAAAGGTTGAAATAAACAGCGGATCTAACAGAGTATTTAATAACGTTGCGGCAAAGACAATTTTTAATGGCGTGACACTGTCTCCTAGCGCTTGTAAAATAGTGCTGATAAAGTTATATCCAATGATAAACAAAATGCCTAAACTATTAATTTTCAAGTAAGTCGTGGCATCTATCATCATTACCTCGGGTGTATTTAAAAATTGCAGGATACTTTCCGCAAAAAGGACGCCTGCCACACTAGCTACAACACCTAATAGAGTTAACAGGACGACAAAAGCATTTAAATAGCGGCTCAGCCCTCCTTCACCCGCTCTGGTGCGTTGCTGCGAGAGTATGGTTAAGGTGGCATTGTTAATCCCCAAAATAAAGGCGAGCCCGACATTAATTACAGTGCTTGCTACAGCAACTGATCCTAAAGCATTGGCACCAATTAGATTTCCTACCCATAGACTATCGATAAATTGATAGGAAACTTGAAGCATATTTGCTAAAATAATCGGTACTGAAAATGTGATGAGCTGTTTTCTGATGTTTCCATTTGTAAAATCCTTTTGATTATCCATATGTCACCCACACTCTTTCTCAACCATTCGTTTATTTTCCTCTAATGTACCATACATTTTCTCTTTTTATACACAAAAACGCCAAAGAAAAGTTTTCCTCTTCTTTGGCGTTTTTAAGCTTTTTTTTATTTACGCATTCGCATATTGTCGGTTACGGCGAGCGTTTTGTTTGCCGCGTTTATTAAACTGGCCGGTTTGCTTTTTTCTTCTTCCTTGATTTCGATTCTTCTGCTCTGATTGTCCGCCCTTATTATTTGAATGGCGTTTTGAAGCATTTTTGTTTCTTCTTCTTGAGGAAGAATTCTTTTTAGCACCCTTTGGTTTGGCTTTCAATTCAAATGGGTTGTCTTTGTTTTCAGGAATCGTGTCGCCTGTTAAACGCTGAACGCCTTTCAGCATAGATCGTTCGCTGTTGTCACAAAATGACATCGCAACACCTTCATTGCCAGAACGGCCTGTTCGTCCAATTCGGTGAACATAGGTTTCAGGAACTTCTGGCAAGTTATAGTTGATCACATGCGACAAGTCGGCAATATCAATTCCACGTGCAGCAATATCCGTTGCTACTAAAATTCGTGTTTTTCTTGTTTTGAAATTGTTCAATGCGCGTTGTCTTTGTTTTTGTGACTTATTGCCGTGAATGGCTTGCGACTGATGGCCATTCTTATTTAACGCTTGCGTAATTTTATCTGCGCCATGCTTTGTACGCGAGAACACTAAGACCGATTCCAATGTTTTATCTTTCAATAGATGCAATAAAAGATTTGTTTTGTTGCTTTGGTCAACGAAAAATACTTCTTGTTGGATGCGCTCAGCAGTCGTTGACACAGGGGTCACTTCAACTTTGACCGGATTTCTCAAGATTTCATTCGTCAATTTTTCAATCGCTTTTGGCATAGTAGCCGAGAAAAACATCGTTTGTCTTTCTTTTGGAATAAATTTGACGATTTTTCTCACATCATCAATCATTCCCATATCCAACATCAAGTCTGCTTCGTCCAGTACAAAGTGTTTTACCTGTTGTAATTTGATATAGCCTTGGTTAATTAGGTCTAATAGTCTTCCAGGAGTCGCTACAATAATATCGACACCCCGTTTTAATTTTTTCGTCTGGCGATACTGAGGAACCCCACCGTAAATCACAGCGGTTTTCACATCCAAGTATTTTCCATACATTTTAAAGCTTTCGTCTATTTGAACAGCTAATTCTCTTGTAGGGGCGATAATTAAAGATTGAATCGGTCGTTTTGAAGAAGCATTAGGAGATTGAGTGGCGATATCCTGTAAAATAGGAAGAGCAAAGGCAGCTGTTTTACCAGTACCTGTTTGGGCACTCCCTAGTAAATCATGACCTTCGAGTAATTTTGGAATGGCCTTTTCTTGAATAAGGGTAGGATTTTTATAGCCTTGGGAATCGAGTGCGCGTTGGATTGGTTCAATTAAATTTAATTGTTTAAAGTTCAAAAACATTCTCCTTGTAATATATAATAGTCGTTAAAGTTTTTTTAGGTAATCTTTAAAACCCTCAACACTATTAATATTACGGAGTACTTGTAATATTTCAGAATGATAAGCCTGAAATGACTTACGGAATAGTGCCAATTTTCTTGCCGTGCTGTTTATTTCACACAAGAAGATGAGTATAGCATACATCCTTTTAAAAACCTAATTTATTTTTAAATATTTAGAACCGTTGTCCATTTTCTTCCATATTTTTTCACGGCCTCTTCCACTCAAACTTCCATATATTTTTTAAGATAATAGTCATTCGCTATTTTTACCCTCTTTGGAAAGGTTAAATTTACCATGATGTATACAATTGTATAAATTTATGTATATAAAAAAGGAAAGGTCTGAAAATCAGAACCTTTCCTCTTTCTAAATGATTCAAAAAATGGTTATAGACTAACTTCTACATCATAAGCGCGCGGCTGCTTTTTGAATAAATATTCGCCATTTCGGATAGAAGCTAGACATTCGACACGATTACGTTGTGCTTCGTATTCGTTTGGTGCGTCTAAAACGATGAAGTTTGCTGGTTTACCTTCTTGTAAACCGTACTCTTCTTCAATCTTCATCAATTTTGCACCATTATACGTAATCAAATCAAAGTTGCGCGGGAAATCTTCTTCACGCATTAATTGCGTGGCATGAATACCGTTATCTAAAATATTCATCAAGTTTCCGTTCCCTGCTGGATACCATAAGTCAGCAATGGAATCTTGGCCAAAGGCAACGTTGATATTATTGTCTACAAATTCCTTCACACGTGTGAGGCCACGACGTTTAGGATACGTATCTTGACGTCCTTGCAGGAATAAATTTTCTGTTGGGCAAGCAACAAAGTTCAAGCCTGATTGACGGAACAAGCCCATCATACGGAAAGCATACGAGTCATCCGCTGATCCGAATGAAGACGTATGGCTTGCTGTTGTTAAGTCGCCGCGGCCGACTTTCATTGCTTCCGCATTTAATGCTTCAACAAAACGTGCATGAGTATCGTCCGTTTCATCACAATGCACATCAATCAGCTTGTCATATTTAACCGCTAATCGCACGATTTCTTTCACCGATTCTTCGCCCAATTCACGCGACCACTCATTATGAGGGATGCCGCCGACACAGTCTGCGCCTAGCTGAAGAGCTTCTTCCACTAAATCGCGGCCTGTTTTTCCTTCTTCTTCAAAGGAATACATGCCATTTTGCGGGAAAGCAACCACTTGAATGGTTACTTTGTCCTTTAGTTCGTCTCGAACTTCCAGCGCTGCTTTAATTCCCGTCAAATTAGGATCTGTACAGTCTGTTTGCGCCCGAATATACTGGGTACCGTAGCCGACGACATCTTCAATTGCCGCGTACATCCGCTCTTTCATTTCTTCTTTTGTCGTCCCTTTTTTGAAGTCATTCCAAATATCAATTGCTTCAAATAATGTACCTGACTCATTCTTTTCTTCATCTGTCTGGCCTGTTTTATAGTAATCTAAGTGTAGATGTGAATCCACATATGGAGGCAATACTAAGCGTCCGCCTAGGTCAATGACTTCATCCGCTTCGCCAAGATCTTTTCCTATTGCCTTAAACTTTCCATCTTCTACTAAAATTTCAGTCGCTTCATCACTTTTATAAATTTTTGCATTAATAAATTTCTTCACTTAAATTCCTCCCAATTAATTCTTCTGGTTTCATATTCATTAAGTAGATAGAACCTAACATTAAGAAAATACCCAATAGTCCAATCCAATTCATTGCTTCACCAAAAATAATAACACCACTTAAACTAGCTACAATCACTTCTACCGAAGATATAATTGGCGCTTTTGAAGCATCGATACTGGTAGACATTCCTTTTAAATAGAGCAGATTCGCCATCGCTCCTGTAACAAAGGCATTAATGACAGCCCAGAATAAAAACGAGCCGCTTGTTAAAAAATTGATATTTGTTGGTGTCCAGGGCTGAGCAAAAATACCTTGAATGATGGTTGAAAAAACCAGCATATAAAAAGCCATCGTTAACGAATCATCCGTATCACCAGCTAATTTCGCCATGATTGTATTCGATGCATGTAAAAAAGCTGAAGTGAAACCTAAAATAACTCCCAATGGCGCGATATTTAAAGTGGAAAAATTGCCTAAAGTAACCATTAAAAAAACCCCAACCAAGTTCATCCCTAGGGCTACATAATTATTCGCATATAATTTTTCTCTAAACACCAGCATAGACAATATAGCTACAAAAACTGGAGCCGTGTATAAAAGGACAGCACCTGTTGAGACACCCACCGTCGCTATCGTCGTATCATAAGCCATTTTGAAAAATCCTTTGGTAACCACACCCATGATGATTGAAAATAAAAG
>JBHWQC010000071.1:0-3954 GCA_043425375.1 Atopostipes sp. | reverse complement strand
CGTGTATGGAATCTATATTCAATTTTGTTTTTAATATTGGTTAAAGTATAATAAGTATACTCTAACGAAAGAACGTGATTAAGTGAATTTAGAATTATTTACAAATCCAGAATACGAGGAATATCAAGTAAAGGTCATTGCGCCTACACATACTTATGGCACGGTCACTGGTTTTAGTTCGAATTATGAGTTTTCTGTCGATTATGATGAATATGACATGTCGGGTAAGTGGGAGTATCTCGTAGTTGTTGACAATGAAACCATAGCCAACTTCAATAATCTTGAAGATACCATTGAGTTTATTGAAAATACGGACTTTGACTTTTACGAAGTGGATTAGTTAGAAAAAACCGTTTAGCATAAAATGTGCTAAACGGTTTTTGTTATCTTATTCAAAAGGATTATAAAATCGCCCATTGTTCATCTGCCATAAAAGGATAAACAAGGCTATCCAAATAATTCCTACAAAAATTACAAGGTAGTCTTTTGTCTCTAATTTACGTTGGACATACCAAGTACGTTTGTCTTTGGTCCCAAAACGACGTAGTGTCATCGCTTGGCTGATGGTATCAATTTTTTCAAAACTCGTTAAGAGCAGCGGGATGACAATTTGGACATTATTTTTGACTTTATCCATTAATGTTACATCGCCTGTTCCAGTACCTCGAGCCATTTGCGCATTACGAATATTAAAGTAGTCGCGTTGCACATCGGGTATATATCTCAAAGTCAATGAAATGGAATATGAAACATTGTATGAGACTCCTATTTTATTCAAGGAAGAAGCGAATTCACTTGGGTTTGTGGTCAACATAAAGACCAATATCAGGGGAACCATTGCAATGTATTTCAAGGCAACATTCAACTCATAAAAAATCTGCTCTACCGTTAAGGTGTAGCGTCCAATCCCTTCCCAAATAACAGTTCTACTATTATATAAACTCACACCAAATTCCGGTTCAAAAAGGTAAATAAAGACCAAATTCAGTATGGAGAAAAAAGCGATTAGCTTGATAAAGAAAGAAATTTCATGCCAGTGAATACGAGAAACCCTTAAAGCAATAAAAGAAATAATCGTGAGCAGCAACAAGAGTCTCGTGTCGTAAGTCAACATGATTACAACTAACGTCGCCAAGAAGTAGACCAACTTACTGACTGCATTGATTTTATGAATGGGTGTGTCCCGGTCGGAATAGCCAAACAATACGTTATTCACGCCGCATCATCCTCTCATAATAGATAAAATTACGGGCAAAAGAAGTCGTATCTGCAATTCCCATTCTTTTGGCTAAGGTGTATAAACTTGTTAGTCGCAAAGAGGCTTCCAAGGTCAAAGTTTCGGATGTGAGGACATCAAAAGGTGAGACATCCGCAATAATCTGCCCATTGTTCACCACAATTGTACGATTAGAATATTCAAGCATCAACTGCATATCGTGGGTAATCATGAGAATCGTCATTCCTGTCTCGTTCAGCTCACGAATAAAGGTCATAAACTCTGAATAATGGCGGTAATCTTGACCAGCAGTTGGTTCATCGAGAATTAAAATTTCTGGTTCTAATACTAAAATCGCAGCAATCGTTACACGCTTCTTTTGGCCAAAAGATAACGCATTGATTGGCCATTCTCTAAATGGATATAAGCCACAAATTTTCAACGCGTGCTGGACTTTTTCTTTGATGCGTTCTTCATCACTTTCACGATTTCTCAAACCTAAGGCAACTTCATCAAAAATCATATGTTGAGAAATCATTTGATTTGGATCTTGGAGGACATAACCGACTCGACCTGCTCGCTGAGCGATGGTATCTTTTGTTACATCGGTTCCTTCCCAGAACACTTTTCCGGAGTTGGGTGTTAAAAAGGCTGAGATAATATTAGCTAACGTTGTTTTTCCTGCGCCGTTGGTTCCGACAATTGATATCATCTCGCCTTTGTTAATTTCCAGATTGATTTCATTTAAGATTTGTCGTTTTTTGTCATACGCAAAATTCACATTCTCCAGCTTTAATAACTCTTCGCATTTTTCTTCTGGTTCTTCAATCATATGTGTCTGATGCCAGTCTTGGATTTTTTCTTTTAAATCCAGTCCATCTACTTGATGTAAATTCTCAATGTCGCTTAAGTTTTGAACATCTACGTCTGCATACTGCATAGCGGATAAGTATAAAGGCGTACGAATTCCCACGTTATTTAAGATATCGCTTTTTAATAAGACTTCGGGAGAATCATTAAAGACCATCTCCCCTTTTTCTAATATGACCACGCGATCAACCGGCTGCGTTAAAACATCTTCTAAACGGTGTTCGATTATGATAATCGTCGCATTCAGTTCTTTTTGAATCGAATCGATTAGCGCGATTGTTTTTTCACCTGAAGCCGGGTCTAGATTTGCTAAAGGCTCATCAAATAGTAATACATTAGGCTCGCCAATCAGTACACCGGAAACAGAAACCCTTTGTTTTTGTCCACCTGATAAATCTTGCGGTGACAACTCTACTAACTCCGCTAAATCCATCCGCTTTGACCATTCTTGAACTTTTTGATGCATCGTTTGAATTTCAACCTGATCATTTTCCAATAAAAAAGCGACATCTTCTGCCACAGTTAAACCAACAAACTGCGCAGAAGTGTCTTGCAGCACTGTTCCAATCTCTTCCGATAGAGAGGTAATTGAATGCTCAGTAATCTTCTCTCCAAAAATAATGGCTTCTCCAGATAGCTCTCCATCGAAAACATTTGGGATTAACCCATTCATGCATCGCCCTAAAGTTGATTTTCCAGACCCAGATGGCCCGAGAATCAAGACTTTTTCATTTGGATAGATATCCAAGTTGATATTTTTTATTGTTGGATTCGCCTGGTTTTCATAACGGAATGAAAAATCGCGAAACGAGAGAATAGGTTTCACAGATAAAACTCCTTTATTTTTCTGATAAACTACCTGATTTTGTACGTGTGCGGACATAAGCTTCAATCAATACCCAGCCGATTAATCCCGTCGATAAAGCATTGACCAGCGCAGCCACAATCCCTTGCACAAAGACTTTATTGGCCGGTTCGGCATAAATTAAAACATCTAAAGTCGGGGCTGCCAGCGCCCACACAATGACATTGACAATGGTCATACCGACGACAAAACGGACTTTATGTTTTTTATTGAATTCGCCTTGTTCAATCGGCACATCTTTCATCAAAATGCCTAAGCCCGAGCCGACAAATCCTGTGCATAAGACCCATGAAATCCAAATGGAGCCATAGGTTAAATCGACTAAAGCGTGGCCAATTAATCCTGCAATCGCAGCAGGGACTGGTCCAAATACTGCCGCAAATAAAGCGAGAAACCCATAAGCCGTTTGAAGCGAAGTGTTAGGTACTGGCAGTGGAATTTGGACAAAACGCATCAATACAAAGAAAATCGCTGCCCCTATCGCCACGGCCACAACATTACGTACACTATTATTTTGTTTCATTATAATTGCTCCTATTCTTTACTAAAAAGTGCTAATTGCTCTTTGGTAATCTTTCGAATCGTAATGTTCCACTCGTCCCCATACCCAATATGGTATAAGGCGGAAAAAGAATCCTGATTGACGGCGACCCCTAAATTAACCAATGAATTGACATAGACTAAAGGTTGGCCAAGCGTGACTTCCGCAAATGACCGAACAAAAGGCAGCATGTTTTGGTATACACTTTGTTCTTTATGTAAAATTTTTACCAGAACATAATCTCCTCGATGGATATCTAATTCCTGCAAAAGATCTAAGGGAATATTGGTCCATAATGAGCCAAATCGAATATCTAATATATCAATTTTACCATGAATGGTGCGACCTTGAACAACAGGATCTTCAATATGGAAATAAACTAAATCTTCTATCTCAATTTCATGCCCAAGCTCTTCAACGGTTACTTCTCCAGAGGCTAAACGGGCCCCATTATACGCATAA
>JBHWQC010000070.1:0-4334 GCA_043425375.1 Atopostipes sp. | reverse complement strand
CGTGATCCCAAGAACCTTCATAACGTTGAAATACTACGCACACATCTTCATCAATAACGTTTGAAATCCATAGATTGTCGTTCACCTTATTTAACTTTAATACCTCACCATAATAATTAACTTTCATCATCATCAACTCCCCTTCGCTTTATATTACATTATATGCTCTAACGAAACAGATTATACATAAAACATCACAAAATGTACGGATTATTGTTGACGTTTTCGGATTTTAGGAGTATTATATTACTGTAAACATCACAAAATGTACGGATTCATGTAAATGATGAAAGGAGAGGTAAGAAATGATTTTAGGTTTAGATATCGGCAATTTAACAACCGTTTGTGTTTCGGAAAATAATGAGGTAGTGTTTGAGAGTCGTCTTAAACCATACCAACAATTAAACAGATTTAGCGGTAATGATGTGTTTGAGATCGACAATCAAAAATTTATTTTTGAGGAAGGATATTTCGAAAATAATTTAATCAAACACGAAAAAGAAAATTTCATCAATCTAGTTTACTACGCCATCGCAAAAACTTGTGATAGCAATTCTATCTTCTTAACTGTTGGGGTTCCTGCTGGGCAATACAATAGTGAACGCGAAAATATCAGACGAACATTGATGCAAAACTCATGTAAAACGGTTAAATTAAACAACAAATTAAGAGCCATTACAATCGAGGATGTATTTGTTGCGCCGGAAGGATATGGAGTTAAAGTTGAAGCCTTAACAAACATCAACAATAACTCTAAGACGCTAGTGATTGATATTGGTGGTGGGACAACAGATGTTGCTGAGTTTGATGAAAAAGGGAAGTTTATCGGCGGTAAATCTGTTAAAAAAGGTTTAATTGATCTATACAAAGAAGTGGCTGACACATTAGATAACGAATACCGTTTAAGTGTATCTTTAGAGGATGCGCGAAAATATTTCGATGGAGAGTTATCGGTGAAGAATGATAGCTTTGAAGAAGTTACAGAATATAAGAAAGACGCGTTATTGACTTTAGGGAAGTATTTGCTTAATGAATTACGCGGAATGTATACTAATCTGTCTCAGTACAATATCGTCCTAAGCGGTGGCGGTGCTAAGATACTACATCCGTTATTTTTAAAGGTTTATCCTCAAACTAAAGCTATCACTGACATTAAAGCTAACGCTAAGGGATTTAGAAAGGTTGGAGTGGCGAAATGGCAAAAGAATTAAGAATCACTTTCAAAGAGAGCGAGATGTATCTATACGAATACATCAAACAGAAATCCAGTCCAAGTGCTTTTTTAAAGGATTTGGCTGCTATCGAACAAAGAAGAGAAACCATATATTTAAACAATCAAGTCGTTACTAATGAACCAAAGTCGGTTGTAGAGCCTGTAAACATTGATGATTTAGATATTAGCGACTTGGAATTTAATAACTAAGCACTTGGTACATCCAGGTGCTTTTTTGCATTTAAAAAGCCTATTTTAAATGTATAAATGTTGCGAAACCTAGCCAACATATACTAGAGGTGGTTTTATGAGCGGCGCTCTTTACACGATAGCAATAATAATCTTGTGTGTATTGTTAATGTTTATCGTGATTGTATATAAAGATATTTTATTTTGGAAGGACAGATCAAGAGTTGAATATATGTCTCTTAGCGATTTAAAACGCATGGATCCGTTCAAGTTTGAAACTTATGTGGCCAAACTATACAAAAGTATGGGGTATTCAGTGCAACAGACGAAAAGAACAGGCGACGGTGGGAAAGATATTGTCGCCACCAAAGACGGGCAGACGTATTATATCGAATGCAAAAGATACTCACGCCCGATTAGTTCTAATAAAATGAGGGATTTTGTGGGCGCTTGTGTGCTCGGCGGCAAAGATGTAAAAGGGATTTATGTCACGACTTCCGATTTCACAAATGATGCAAAAAGCGCAGCAAAAAGGATTGGAATACAAATGGTAGACGGCAATAAATTGATGAACATGATTAAATCATCGCAAAAGTAAAAGTCTTGGTACTAACCAAGACTTTTGAGCATATATTGTATTAAGTGATAAATATTGAACCAAGATTGGTAGCACTTTGGTTAGGATCTTGTCCTGGACCAACGAAACGAAGCATAAAAAGGTTGATACGACAATAAATAGCGAAGCGCATTTAATAAAGAGGGAGGGGCGTGGTTGCCCCGACCGAATTTATTAAACTGCCCATTTTTAAAAAAATTATTCGTAGAAAATAAAAAAAGGGGGATTTAAAAATGAGTCTATTGCTTGGCGTTATAGCTGCCGGTGCACTTGCGTATGGTTTGGGATTCGCAACGAATCGAAATAGTGAAGAAGATGATAAAAAAAAGCTGAATGAATTATTCAAAACGGTCCGACTTTGTAATAAAAAAGAAGAACCGGAATTTGCCTATGTGAAGTGGTTGAAAGAGTATGAGACTTACACCCTATTTGGGATTGAACTCCCAAGTGGGTGCGACATTAATTCCTTACTTAAGTTAGAATACGCAATTGAGAATGTATTTAAGAACGATGTAGAGATTCTATACGATAATCAAAATTACAGAGTTAAGGTGTTTAAGGGCCACTTGATGAATGCGAAAAAATACCCTTTTAAAGTTGTGCCTATTCCCGACACAGATCATCTATACATCACAACGGGTATGTCTTTAGATGGTCCTGTGACAGTTAATCTCACCAAAACAATTCCGAATATATTGGGAGCTGGGACGAGCGGTTCGGGAAAATCTGTGCTTGTTAAATCTATTGTGTGTCAATTGATTGAAAATTATACACCCGACCAACTTAAAATTATTTATTTAGATAACAAGGGTGGGGTGGAAGCAAATACATTTAAGAACATTAAACATTTAGCCGCTATGTCTAGTAATGTTGAAGAAACTATATTAGAGCTTCTCGATATCAAGCAAGAAATGTTTAGAAGGTTAAAGCTAGTAAAAGATGCAGATGTAACTGGAATAGTATCTTATAATTCTAAAGTTAATAAAAAAGACAGACTCCCCTTTATCTTTGTTATCATCGATGAATTATTTTCATTCATGACACTTCCGGCATCCCCACCTAACCGAAAAGATGCTACGAGTGAGGATTTAATATTCAACCAAAAGACCGCCTATCGCACTATGGCTGAAATAGCTTCAATGTGCCGAGCGGTAGGTATCCATCTAATGTTTTGCACCCAACGTCCTACAGATAGCGTTATACCGACAAATATCACTTGTAACTGTGGTTTAAGAATCGGCTTAAGAACATCAAACGAACAAGAGAGTCGTAATATCATCGAAGAGAAAGGTCTTGAAATTATTGACATTAACGCAGTAGGTCAAGGAATTGTCAAAACTGATAAACTAACAAGATTTCAAACTTTTTGGACAACAGAAGAAAAAATACGTGAGGTTTGCGCTAAGAATAAAAGAACAACACTTGAAGCTAAAGTCATTAACAAAGAAAAAGCTGATGAAAAAGCTAAGTCACAAATTTTTGATGCTTTTGCAGAATAGGAGAGGATTGTTATGTATAGAACTTGTCGTCATTGTGGTCAACGCGTTCATCGTGTTGTTTGCTACGAATTTGGAACGTCTGATTTTTGCGAACCATGCGCAACTAAGTTAGGGCTTTCGCAATTGGTAGAAGAATATGAGGAGTCGCATACTTTTGGTGATTATGATCCGTTAAGTGACGAGTGGTACGATGAATTGAACACGCAATTAGCTTATCACGATAAACAGTATCAACAGCTACTGACTAAGAAAGCTAGAAAGTAGGGATTGATATGGCCGGAAAAAAATATTTAACATCAAGAGACATCAAAATGATTAATTTTTTAGAAGATACTTCGTTATTAATCACCGCAAAACAAGCCGCTATGCTATTTTACAAATCTCCAACCAATAACGTTAAGTCATCAATAACTGTTGCTCAAAATAGACTTAAAGTGGCTCACGAACTAAAACAAATTAAGCGTTATAGAGATCATATTGACCAAAGTTTTGTTTATTACGCAGGTAAAAAGCCAACCAAAATCGAACACAAATTACTGATTACTGATTTTTTGATGTGTTTTTGCAACGAATTTGAAGTGATAAGCATAGAAACTGAGTTTAAAAAGTTAGAGAAAGGGTATGGCATTCGACCGGATATTTACATCATCTTTAGATTTGGAACAAACATAGTATCTGCTTTAGTTGAATGTGATAATACAAAAGGATTCACAAATGGAGATGCCTATTTGAAAGTTTTAGAAGCTAAAAAAAACAAAAAACTAACTACCGTATTGCCATACCCATTGTTGATGATCTCATGCACTAATCACACAAA
>JBHWQC010000069.1:0-4092 GCA_043425375.1 Atopostipes sp. | reverse complement strand
TTCAGCAATGTTTTTCAAACGATCATCTTCAAGTAAGCCGATTAATATTGTGGGCCGCAATAATCCGATATAGACTCCGTCCTCCTTTTCATAAACAACTACTTTACAAGGTAAAAAATAACCTACTTCAATCTGTTTTTCGAGCACTTCTTTTGCTTGGCCCGGATTACATACTTCTAATACCTCAAAGTTTGAATAAAAATCCATGCCTTTTGACACAATCTTCTCTTTGAAATTGACTTGATACAGTACACCAAACGCTCTTGCTTTAAGATGTTCGGTCAAATTCAAAATGGCCGTCTGAAATGATTTATTTGTTTTAACTTCCTATTTAAAATCCAATTACATCACTCCTTTCAAGCGTTATTGCAATAGAATAAACTTTTTCTACCAATTAACTCTATGATGATGCGGATGGTTATGGTGCGGCATTCTGTTTGAATAAAACTCGCCCTCAGATTCACGATTTCCTCTGAAATTTTCATAATCATACTGCCCATATGGGTCATTGTATTGTTCTCCATGCCAATCAATTCTGAAAAATTCTGAGTCAGCTTTCCGATTTATGACTTCATTATTTAAATATACTCCTGTAGGGCTGTGATGGTGTAGTTCTGCTAAGCCAGTGTCGGGTTTCATTATGCCAAAAGCAATGGTGCCTCCTAATAAGAAACCAACTAACAGTCTTTTTCTTTTCATTAAAAAATCAACCTTTCAAATTTCGAACACATTATACACCCACGGGTATGTCTATGTCAAGTGTTTCAGCATATTCTGGAAGTATCTATTTTATATGAATTCATTGCTTTTGTAGCTTCTTAATAAGCTTTCGACATCCAAATATGCTCCCCAATTCAAGTTAATGAAGTAAAGCTTTCAATGCATTCCACAAAGAATGAAGAAAAATGTAAAAAGCAACCATCTTATTCTAAGGCACTGAATTGTGTCATGATACGGGGTAATTTATTAAAAAAGAAGACAGGCTCAATGAAGAGATTGCTGCTAAGATGGGAAATATTATATTAATTTTTGAAGTTGTTTTCTTTGATGATTCTATTGTAAATCACAAGGGCAGCAGCTCCTTTCAGGAACTGCCATGCCTTATATTTGTTTCTTTATGGACAATAAAGCTGTCGTGACAATTATCCATTTGTGAATTCAAAGTGAGAAAAAGGTCTAGTGCCCATTTACTTTGTAGAAAGCAGCCGTGTAGAAATCCAGATTTTCAGCAGCCTTTTTTGGTTGCGTAGTTGTTTTATTTGATTGTTCGTCTTTTTAAGAACTCTAACCCGATCCAAAATACCCCATATAATAAAATGGCAGCTAATAAAATGGCGGTCATGTCTCTTACGAAAGAATATGTTGTGGTGTTCCATCCCGTCACGATAAGTTGAGCCAATAAATAAGACAGGGGCAAGAACGTTATTTTAGTCACCCGTTCGAAATGAATTTTATTGGAACGAACAGCAAACAATATCCCGACGCATATCGCTAAGGTCAATCCGGCCAAAAGAGTGAAATAATTCAATGATAATCGCGGCAACGTGATGACTCCCCCATCAGCATGCTGCTCTTCCCCGTAAATCAATTGATCGGCAGCTCCATCCGTCTGATAGTAGTACATAGCTTCTACTGGTTCCCCGCGTGGATTTAAAACAATCGGCGCGATTTCTTCTGCCTGCTTCAATGCGTGCCAAGTCGTTGTCCACGTCGTCAAATGATAAACCAATCCCGCTCCATCTTCATCCGGATAGCTTTGTAAGTCATACCCGGCCACTTCCTCATTAAAATCCACCAGCGTGAACCCATTATCGGTTTCACTCACCGTCACTACGTTTTCTGAATAAGGAACGTATTTTGGAGCCGCCATAAAAACGACCGTAAGCGCGCCTATTAATAAAGTGATTAAGGTTGTCAGAAGGATGGCATGCCGCTTTTTCTTCCG
This sequence comes from Atopostipes sp., assembly GCA_043425375.1. Classification (GTDB taxonomy): domain Bacteria; phylum Bacillota; class Bacilli; order Lactobacillales; family Carnobacteriaceae_A; genus Atopostipes. Next base: position 2,147 of record JBHWQC010000069.1, on the reverse strand, counting down.
TAGCGTTTTTTGTATTTTTTTAAGTGGCTTTGTATCTGTTTCAACCGGTAAGGCGTCCATTTCTTTTAATTCTTTTAGACTTGCTTTACATTCTTCGCATTCGTCTAAATGATTTGCCACTAATTGTCTGGAAGTCTCACTCAACATATCTTCCGCATATAGTGGAATCAAGTCTTCAATAACATCGCACGATACTAATTTCATTTTTTTCCCTCATTTTTTCATTGATTTTCTTTCTGGCACGATAAAAAGTAACACAAGCCCAATTGTCTGTTTTGCCAAACACTTCTCCAATTTCTTTATAACTCAATTCTCCAAATACTCTTAAGGTAAAGACTTCTTTATAAGGTTCGGGTAGTTTATGTAGGATTTTATGAATTTCGAGCGCGTTCTCTTTGTCTAATAGCTTTCTTTCAATGTTCATACCATCCGATTTTTTATTAAACGCTTCTGTTGGAACCACCCGTTTATTTTTCCGCAAATACGAGTAATACGTGTTTTTAGCAATTTGAAACAGCCACACTTTAATGTCGCTTTCGCCTTTGAACGAATCCAGTGTTCGCATAGCCTTCAAAAAAGTTTCAGATGTGATGTCTTCAGCGACATGTTGATTTTTTGATAAGCTGTATACAAATAAATAAACGTCTTTGAAATACCGCTCGTAAATTTCTTCCAACTCGGTCACTTTTTCACCTCCTATACATTAGACGCATGAACTTGGAAAATCTTACAACATTTTTAGTTTTTTTTGATTTTATATTAAATTCCCTATTGATTTTTGAGTCACATCAACCATTTCATTAAGTATACACAATATTAATCATCCAAATTTCTGATCATTAAAGAATGATATAATTTTTAATTAGGTAAGTGCTTATGTATAAAGACATATAAAAAAGCCCCACGCCAGGAATCATCAGTTCCTAGGTGGGACTTCTCGTTATGATGGAGTTTTTAGAGGGAGCTGAACCCAAACACCCCATAGACACCTTCTATCTATAATGATTTGAGCGTAAGATCATACGGCAGTTTTACCATTAATCAAATAATTCTTCCATGCCAAATTGGTGGTTGACATTATAGAGTCCAAAACTATTTAAAAATTCATGCTCATTATTTGCTTGCCCATAAACCCACGACAGATATTCTTCAGATACTTGATCTTTGGGTTTGTATGGCAGATACAATTCGAATTCACTACTTCCTGATTGGAATCCATGCGGTTCATCCACGTATGTGATCGACATATCTCCATAAACTTCTTCTTTTCCCGTCTCAGATATCACTTGAAAATTAGTTAAATTCAACAGGTAAGTAAATTCATCAATTTCTTCTTGAATGTCAAAGCTGCCCGTAAATTCACTGACCATCACCTCTGGCCCATTCGCATCCGAATATACACCCGAAAATTCCCCATCATCTAAAAAACTAAACGAAGTGCGCCAAGCCCCTGCTCCTGATGAAAATATAAATGATTTGCCATTCAATTCATCATAGAGCCATTGAAATTCTGAATCAGCTTCAGCTTCAGCTGGCGTTGTCTCTTCTGCTTGTACTTCATCTGTTGCTTCGCTGACTGATTTGGTGTCTTTATCTGAATCTTCAGTATCATCGGTTGAAACTTCTTCTTAGATTTCAATTGTTTCCTCTTCTGTTTCTACTTGTGTCGCTTCCTGAGCTGTACCCTCTTGGCTGCTTCCACACGCAGTCAATAAAACAAGCAAACTAAGCATCCAAAGTGATTTCTTTCGATACATCATACCGCACTCTCCTAGTTATGATTCTTTTATGTATTTTACAGTATAGTTAGTTTACCTTATTTTATTTTTTATGACAATATTTGTAATGGTAATGGTTCATCGCATCTCCTGATAACATTTAAGATACAAAAAAGCGCCACTCAGGAATAAGCATTTCCTGAGTGGAGCTTTCTTGTCGCTATGGAGTTGAGGGGGCTCATCCAAGCCCCTTCGCGTCAATGTTTATAGTTATATAGTAATGGTTTGTACTAAATTTTCACGCATACGCCTATGTTTTATGAAGTTAAAGTTATTCCCGACTTTTTTTATTTACTTTTTAAATCTTTGGTTTGAGAACGTTTACTTAAATCCATTATTGAAACTAAAACTTATCGTAGTATCTCAACA
>JBHWQC010000068.1:0-4300 GCA_043425375.1 Atopostipes sp. | reverse complement strand
TGGGCGGTTATTTAGCCTTGTTGATTTTTTAAGTCAGAGGATATGAAGCCCCTTTTGATATGGTAGAACACCCTCCTGGTCATTTTTGAGAGGTTGAGGTGGTGGACACAATAAAAAAACCTCACACTAGAATGTTGAATTAAACATTCGTGTGAGGTTTTATCTTACCTTAAGGTTTTAGCTGTTGAATTTCTTGCTCGGTTAATCGGCGATATTCACCCAGTGGCAAATCCTCATCAAGCTTCAACGTATTCATCCGCACCCGTTTCAAGTAAAGCACTTCTTTACCGACCGCATGAAACATCCGCTTGACTTGGTGAAACTTTCCTTCTTGAATCGTCACGTAAATTTCCGATTCATTCGCTTCTTCATCCACAGAAACAATGTCAAGTTTTGCAGGCATTGTCGTATAGTCTTCTTCCTCTTCTTGCAAGACAATCCCTTCTTCAAATTGCATAATATCTTCTTCGGTCACAATACCTTCAATCAATGCATAATATTCTTTATCCACTTTCTTTTTAGGCGAGGTGAGCTGGTGCGTCAGCTGGCCATCATTCGTCAAAATGAGCAAGCCTTCTGTATCAATATCTAAACGACCCACCGGATGCGGGTCTTGCACCGAATCCGCCGGCTCGAGTAAGTCAATCACCGTTTCATGAATATAGTCTTCTGTTGCACTGATGACGCCGGCTGGTTTATTGAGCATAAAGTAAACAAACTCTTCGTAATAAATTCGCTCCCCGCCTACTCGAATCTCATCCACATCGGGATCAACTTTCAGCCCCGGATTCTTTGCGATGTCACCATTGACTTCAATATAACCCTCTTTAATAATTTTTTTAACTTCTTTTCTTGTTCCAAATCCAGTATGTGCCAGTAATTTATCTAATCTCATATTTAAAACTCCTAGCTCATTATTTAATACGTAATTTTATTCGTAAATCTTTTGCTTGCGGTCCTATGACATTTTCGGCCAGTTTCGTTTTCAGTGTTAAATACCCGTAAACGAGCACACCAACAGCTCCAATAATTAACATGGCGATTAAGGACTGGAAACGGCTGCCGTAATTAATAAAGAGATCTAAGAATACACTCGTCCCATAAGCAAAGACCCCCATCGCTAATGAAAGAAGAAGAATGAGGAATGTTCTTCTAACCAAGAAGCTGATCGAATATTCGGAAAATTTATGCATGGCTCGCATCATTAAAAAGATGGTCACAGATAAGGCTACCATGGTTGCAAACAACATGCCAATTTCACCCATTATATTTAAAAAGATGGGTTGAGCGACTAGTTTGATTACAACACCAATCCCCAGAGAGAAAACACCTGCGCGCCTTAAATTCACCGACTGCAAAATATTTCCAAGCACTAGATATGCCCCGATAAATAAACTGGTTACAGCATACACGCGGGTAGCAATGACTCCAAACTCACTATACCCATAAAAGATGGTATAAAAAGGTTCAGCGACAACAAACATACCAATAACAGCTGGTATCATAATGAACATTAATAACTGAATCGTTTGTTCAAATTGATAAGCCACTTGTCGATATTGTTTTTTCGATACCAGTTCACTCATTAAGGGAACTGAAGTGACCGCTAAGGCAGAACCAAAGGCTGCAATGATGGTACTTAATTTATAAGCATTTGCGGAAATAATCCCATAATTTTGTTGAATGGTCGCTTCCGAAATACCCGGATAGAAAAACTGCATAATCGGACTGATGGTTTGCTGGTCAATCAAATTCATCAGAATAATTCCTGTCGACATGATAACAAAAGGAATTGCAGTAATGATAATTTGTCTAAAGATAGAGGGCGTGGAGACTTGAATGAGATTTTTACTCTCTTCAACTTCTCGGTTTAAAGCCGTTGGTACTTGCCGCAACCGAATCAATAAATACCCAAAAGAAAAAATCGCGCCAACAAAAGCGGCAAAGGTAGAGAAAGCCACAGCGATGACCACTTCACCACGTATCACTTGGCGGATAATATAAGCCGACCCAAGAATAAATAAAATACGCATGAATTGTTCTACAATTTGAGAGATGGCCGGCTCTCGCATCCGCCCGTGCCCTTGGAACAGTCCTCTTGTTACTGCCTGAGAGGGGATAATTAAAAGCGCAGGTACAAGCGAGCGAATCACAAAGGTTCCCGCTCCTAAATCTGCTATGGCACTACCATCTGCAATGGTCGGTGCTAAGAAATACAGTAAGGTCGCTGAAACTAAACCAGTAATCACCATTAAAAAGAGCCCTTGCTTGTAAATTTTCTTCGAAATTTCATACTCTTCAAGGGCATTGAAGTGACTGATTTGCTTTGAAATCGACGAAGGAACACCCGCCGTCGCAATGGCTAAGAAAAAAGCATACGGGTTATAAGCGACCTGAAATAAGGCATGCGCCGAGTCTGCTTGCGCTTGTGTCCCCATCCATGCCATCCATGGAATAATATAAATCGCCCCTAAAATGCGGGACACGATACTGCCCAGAGTCATCCAAGAGGAGCCTGTCACAATTCGATTATCTTTTTGAATCTCTTGTTCTTTATTCATTTTTAAAATCCTACTTTCGCGCATCGTAAAATAATCAAAAAGAAAAAAGAGCGTGCAGCTCTTTTTCTTCTTGTGTCTATTTTACAGTTTTACCGCATCATTAGCAATCCAAGGATGCGTGTTTGTTAAATAAGTCGTTGTTTCTTCATAAAAAATTAGTTCGCTACAATATTCACTAATTTACCAGGAACCACGATGACTTTTCGAACGGTTAAACCTTCGAGATGGTTTTGAATGTTCTCATTTTCAAGAGCAATCGCTTCTAAGTCTTCTTTTGAAATTGACCGATCAACGTTCGCTTTCCCGCGGACTTTCCCGTTCACTTGAAAGACCACTTCAATTTCATCTGAAACTAATTTGTCGGCATCATACGTTGGCCAAGCCTCGTATGCAATGCTGTCTTCGCTTTGCGTAATCTTCTGCCACAATTCTTCGCCTAAGTGCGGAGTGACGGGTGCAAGTAATTGGATAAAATCTTTCACATAGTCAATAGGCAGCCCTTCTGCTTTATAGGCTTCGTTTATAAAGACCATCAGTTGTGAAATGGCTGTGTTAAACTGTAAAGATTCAAAATCTTCTGTTACTTTTTTCACCGTTTGGTTATAAACAATCTCTAATGAGCCGTCATTAAAGGTAGTAATGCGGTCACGCACCTGGCCTTCTTCGTCAATAAACAGACGCCAGACACGTTCTAAGAAACGTCGCGCGCCTTCTACCCCTTCATCTGTCCAATCTTTGGCTGCTTCAAGTGGCCCCATAAACATTTCATACAAGCGAAGCGTATCCGCACCGTACTGGTCGACAATATCATCTGGGTTAATCACATTTCCGCGCGATTTTGACATTTTATCGCCGTCTTTTAGAATCATTCCTTGGTTGAATAACTTCTGGAACGGCTCTTTTGTCGGCACTACTCCTAAATCATACAGGAATTTATGCCAGAAGCGGGCATAGAGTAAGTGAAGCACCGCATGTTCAGCTCCTCCAACATACAAATCGGTCGGCAGCCATTCTTTCAGTTTTTCAGGGTCCGCTAAAGCTTCCTCATTATGTGGATCAATAAAGCGCAAGTAATACCAAGAACTGCCTGCCCATTGTGGCATTGTATTTGTTTCACGGCGCCCTTTCATTCCTGTTTCAGGGTCTGTCACATTCACCCATTCGTCAATATTTGCAAGCGGCGACTCACCTGTGCCAGAAGGATGAATATTGTCTGTTTTCGGTAGGACTACCGGCAAATCTTCTTCTGGAACTACAGTGGTTGTGCCATCTTCCCAATGAATGATTGGAATCGGCTCGCCCCAGTAACGCTGACGCGAAAAGACCCAGTCGCGCAGACGGTAGTTGACTTCTCGGCGACCTTTATTCTTTTCTTCCAGCCAGTTAATCATTTTCTCAATCGCTTCATCATTATACAAGCCATTTAAGAAGTCGGAATCGATATGTTCGCCGTCCCCATCATAAGGCAGCTCCTCTCCTTCAGGCAAAGCAATAATCGGGCGGATCGACAGCTCATATTTTTGCGCAAAAGCATAGTCTCGTTCATCGTGAGCAGGTGTTGCCATTACCACACCTGTCCCGTAAGAAGCCAAGACATAATCCGCCACCCATACAGGTAAATCTTCATCAGTCAGCGGATGTTTGACATACGCACCCGTAAACAAACCGTTTTTCTCGTCATTCGTTGACGTTCGTTCCAATTCACTCTTCATTTCCACTTCTTTGACATAAGCCTCAAT
>JBHWQC010000067.1:0-3538 GCA_043425375.1 Atopostipes sp. | reverse complement strand
CCGTGTTTTTGAAACTTATCATCAAGTGCTTCTTTTTCATTTTTAGTTAATGGGGGATCGCTTAGCTGGCTTAAAACAGCAGTGATTTCCATTTCAATCTTCATCAACTGTTCTCCTTTTATATTACGGCTTTCAGAAGTTGAGCGATTGATATACGCTTCGTAAGATCCTTCGAATAAATTTAATTCCTTGTCTTCAAAAGCTAAAATTTTAGATGAAATTGCTGAAATAAATTGACGGTCATGTGACACAACCAAAAGAGTTCCTTCATAATTTTTTAATATATCTTCCAAAGCTTCCAATGCATAAATATCTAAAAAATTTGTTGGTTCATCTAAAATTAAGGTATTGCAATCACTGACAAAAATTTTAGCTAGAGAAACCTTGACCCGTTCACCGCCACTTAAAACTTTAATTTTCTTGTAAACGTCTTCGTCTATAAAACCTAACCTAGCGAGAACAGTTCGGATTAATGTCTCACTCTGTTTAGAACTTTCTTTAACATTTTCTATTATCGATTCATCTGTATCTAAAATTTCCATGTTCTGTGCAAAATAGCCAATTTTTACTGCTGGTGAAACAGAAATGTTTTTATCTGAACGCTTAATTATTTTGTTTAGTAGAGTCGTCTTGCCGCTGCCATTTGGACCGATGATACCTACTTTGTCTCCACCTTTTAAAAAGAAAGTTGTTGGCTTCCATAGCACTTTATTGTTGATTTGACCAATTAGTTTTTCTGCTCTTATAATTATTTTATTTTCAAAGGCGCGTGTGTTGGGTAAGGTCATTTTGATTGGTATTTCTTCTTTTGGCTTTTCTACAGCCTCTAACTTTTCTAAGCGTGTCTCTAGAGCTTTGGTATTTTGATGCAACTTCTGTTGTTTACCTGCATAGTAAGTTTGAGCGCCCAGCTGTCGTGCTTCGGAATTGGAGACACTTCTCGGTTTGTTCGTTGCACGCGTAGCTTGCTGTTCTTTTTGTGAAATGGCTTGTTTTAATTGCTGTTCTTTTTGTTTAAATTTATTGTATTCTTTGTGTTGATAGTTTTGTTCGTTTTCTTTCTGCGTAATATAATCAGAGTAATTACCTACGTATTCAGTAATTTCCCCATTTTCTAATTCCCAAATGACATCACATATATTATCTAGTAAAGTTCGATCGTGAGAGACCAATAGAAGGGTACCTTGGAATTCGTTTAACTTTTTTTCTACCCATTCTATATGTGAAGTATCTAGATTTGTTGTCGGTTCATCTGCGAGTAAAATTCGAGGTGCTTTCTTTAATACATGAACAATATATTCTTGAGAAATTTCACCACCGCTTTTATTTGTTGATGTTGCAGGTTTCATTTGGGGAAGCATGGCTATCGTACCACTTACTAAAAAGTTTGCGATGTCTGCTTCTATTTCACCCTGCGAGTATTTTAAATAAGGTGGACTTACCACTTCCGTTTTTTCCTACAATGCCAATACGCTTGTTGGCTTGAACCTGCAAGTTTTTTATATCGAGTAAGTCTCGACTACCAACTGTTATTTTTAATTGATTGATTCTTATCGCTGTCATAAAAATTCCTCCTATGAAAAACGGAGGCTTAAAAAATAGCCCCACATACGAAATGGGAGCATATAGCATATCGGCAATTACAACGCATCTATCCCTAAGAGGGTAGAAACCACCGCACACTCCCATTGATCCATCACGACAAATAGACATGATAAAATAAGACATACGGCTATCATAGTCTACAATTATCTAATATCTATTTCTTGGAAAAACAGGATTAGTTGCGCATCGTTTTAATTTTGCCCTTCTCTCTTTTTAAGTTACCTATAAACTAGCATTTGTAAACGTTTTTGTCAATCGCCATTTAGAAACCACATAATTATTTCTGGTTAACAACTACTCTGGTGATAATGTGAATCAATAATTTATATAAAAGTTAAACTCATAAGAGAGATATTTATACGAACTTTCTTATATTTTTTAAAGCACTTTAAAAGTCGATCATTCCATTTTTTCATAAAGCGGTCGAAAAAAATTTACAGTTCTTATATGAATCTGGCGTTCTCGAGAAGGCTAATTGCATAGCGTTTCTAAAAGTGATTGGATGTAATACGACATATTGTGCGTAAATATCATTTGACCTACAATATACTGTGTGTTAAATTAGAAACAATAAAACTTAGTACATGTTTGAAATGGAATCCAGTGAGAATCTGGAACGGTCCCGCCACTGTAAGAGCGAAAGCTTAAGTCAGGTCTTTTTCAAAAGTGTATCCAATGAATATGAGTACTTCGAGGCAAAGTGCACAACAAATTCCCTAGGGAGAATGTATGCCTCTTTCTAGGGAATTTTTTTATTGCAACAAATTTCACTTTATTCAGTAGGATTAACAATCAAACAGAAGGGAACAAAGCTCAAAGCGGAAGAAAAAAGTCACATTTCAATGTGCTAAGTAATGGACTAAAAATTGAATAGCAAAAAATTGGTAAGTACTTTTCGAAGTACTTTTAAAAGGGAAGCACGGTTTGAATCCGTCACGGTACCGCCACTGTATTGCGAGTTTTCTATCACAAGCCACTGTCTAATAGACGGGAAGGCGATAGAAAACGTTGACCATCAGTCAGGATATCTGCCAATTTTGTTTTTAATCATTCAACTTACGAGTATAAGGGGAAGGCTTTTTTGATGGCTTACAATCCATCCATGGGCTTTTAGACTTCTGATACCCGTAAGACAGAGGTCTTTTTTATATCAATAAATAGGAGTGGAAAAAATGTCTAGAGTTGTTATTTATACAAAACAAACATGCCCATGGTGTGATCGATTAAAAAGTTGGTTAAAAGATAATCAAATTGATTTCGAGGAAGTGGACGTTGAAGAAGACAAGGAGGCACTTGATTATATTAAGAGTCAAGGATTATCCACTGTTCCTCAAGTTTTTATTAACGGTGTTCATCGTCCGCATGAGCCTGTCTATAGTGGTTTATTAGAATGGATACATAAAGATACTGCTACTCAGCCTGCAACGGTCGTTAAACGTGACGGGCAACATGTTCCTTTCGATGGTGAGAAGATTAAAATGGCGATTGAAAAAGCCAATAATGAAACAAAAGAACTAACAGAAAACGAAGTCAAGCAAGTTGCAGATACAGTCATTCAAAAAATAACGAAAGTAATCATTGAAGTGGAAGAAATTCAAGATATGGTGGAAGTAGAATTAATTGCCCATAATTTTCCAAGAACTGCCAAAGCTTATATTTTATATCGTGTCAGACAACATCAATTGCGCAAGCGTGATATTTTCAAACCAAGAAAACACTTGAAACCTTATGAGTATCCGGAGCTTGAATCGTATAAAGAAGCGATCCAACATTCGTACTGGCTGCATACGGAATACAATTACACGAGCGATATTCAAGACTATAAAGTAAATGTCCAACCACATGAGCGAAACGCTATCCGTAATGCGATGCTGGCCATCTCCCAAGTCGAAGTGAGTGTTAAAACATTCTGGGCGAAGTTATACGATCGTTT
>JBHWQC010000066.1:0-9582 GCA_043425375.1 Atopostipes sp. | reverse complement strand
GGCGGCGCGATAAAAATCGGCTCCCAGCCTTTCTCGGTAAATGCCGCATTCTCAGGGTCTTGCATAATTTCTTGTTTAATTTCATCTGCTGTTTTTGTCATCTTTCTCAACCTTTCTCTTGTATGCACTCTAAGTGTATGAAATCCGCTTGAAATATGCAAAGGAAGGGCTTAGAGCTAGGAGGTTTTCGCTTTCAGGCGAAAACCCACCGCCTTTCTATGGTGCTTATTGATTAATCGGCCTAGACTGGGAATTTTTATATTCTTTTTAGAGGGTTGACTATAGTTTTGCTTTAAATCGCATCGATTTGGGTGATTATTTACGTAAAAATGAAAATTCGCGTAAATAGAATATTAAAAATACGCGAAAATAAAATCTCGCGTATTTTTTGAGACTAGCCGAACATCAAAAATGAATTTCACGTAAATAAAGACAATTATTTACGTGAAAACAGAATCTTACGTAAATATCCTTCGTATCTGGTCTCTTGCCATGACTAAACGATCAGAGTTCAAAATAACAAAGAGGCTAACTAGGATTTTCATTTTAAAACCATAAATCTAGGTAATTCAAATGCGAATTGATGTGTAAGTTTAGCGAATTCTCTATTGGGATTACAGAAAGTCAATACTTTCGCACTTGGGTTGATTTTAAAATATTTTCCTAAAACCGCCCTTAAATAATCTCTTGACGGATAGCCCCCTAAGAATGTGTAAATATCATTCACCGTGAAATCCCGCCCATACGTCAACACCCCATATTCGCAGGCGGTACGAACGATGGCTTCTTCTTTTGATTCGCGAAGACCGCAAGAACAGGTCACATATTTATCACGCTTGACCAGCACTTTTTCTTGGCAGTTGGCGCAGAACACACCTGTCTTGACTCTCGCCATATCTTCCCGTGTATAAGGGGCGGGGAGATAGGGCGGATCCATCTCAAAACGCTCCAATTGCGAAACGATCTCCTTGGCATTTAAGTAGCGGCGGGTATATTGCTTCTCTTCCTGTTTAATCGTTTGAATAAATTCGTAAACTTCATTCGTTTCAAGCACGCGGATATCCAAAATATCATCCTTAATACACACCTGATTGTGCTCGCCGATAAAAACGAGCGCGCCTTTGACAGGATACTGTCGCAAAAGACTCTGTAGATGCAGTCTCGCGTTGCGCGCCTGGTTAATGGGATTATAAGTAATCGGCACCCCTCGCGAATACGATTGCCCCTTTTCGTACACAAATGTTCCGAAGTAATTTTTGACCTCAAACACATAAAGCGCATGACCCGCGATGAGGATGAAATCACATTCAAAAGGGCTGCCGTCTTTAAACCATCTATTTCGTAAAATGGTCCAGTGCTTGGAACCAAACTCCTTTAAGTACTGATAAAATTTTTCCTCCCCCATAAAACCGGCTTCAAGTCTTGTAAAGTGATTGTCTCGATTAAGTCCTCGCAAACGAGCCCATTTCTCAAATTCATATTCTGTTGGAACCACTTGTCCACTTCCTTTCTGAAATTACCCCCTACTATATATATTTGCTTTTTTTTGCGAAATCCGTTTTTCTATTTTAAAATAATTAAAAAACACAGGGATTGAGTCGATGAAAAACCTCCGATATCCGTTCTTGCTTTTAGTCGTCCTCTTATTTCCGACGTGGCTGGCGACGATCGTCAGCAGCCTTGCGGGGTATATAGTCGGATATTTATTAATTTATGCTGTTATGAAATTAATCAATAAAATACTCAATAAAGAAGTTTACCCTAAACGAATTCGAACGACTTATCTCATCATAAACGCGATTGTGGCTCTTTTACTATGGGGCGTACTCACCGGAAGTATTGCGCTTCTTTACGCCGGGCAGCCGCTCAATCTAAATGAAGTCATTCTATTTATCGGCTGGCCTTGGGTGAGTGTGCAGCTGCTGCTCTTATTCTTTTTTGTTCAAAGCGACAATATGCTAAAATAAAAGAAAAGCGCTGAGGAGTGATGAGATGAAACGTTGGCGGTATCCTTTGTTAATGTTAGCCGTCCTTATTTTGCCAACGACTTTTGCCCTGCTTATCCCTAATGAAGTGATCTCTATTTTTGGCTATCTGCTAGGTTATCTTTCGATTTACATTCTCACTACAGCGATCAATTATTTTACACAAGAAACTATTTATTCAAAAAATATCCGTATCCTTTATCTAATCCTCAATGCCTTTGTGGTATTTTTACTGCTACGAACGTTGGGAATGGCTATTCTTGTGGTGTATATGGTATATCTTTTAAATCCAGCAAGTGCGGTCCTATTAATTGTTGTCCCTTGGATTGCGGTCCAGATGCTGGTGCTGTATTTTTTTGTCCGGTACGAGAGTCGGGCAAAATAATATGCTAAAATGAGGAGAGAAAAATAAAGGAGTTTATGTGAAATGACAAATCAAGACGATCAATTACTTATCGATTTAGTCACGGCGCGCGGAGTGCCAGGGAACGAAGAAGAGGTGCGGGCGGTTTTCACCGACTACGCTAAACCGTATGCGGATGCCATTTTACAAGATGGGCTTGGCAGCATTATTGCCGAGAAGAAAGGCGAGAAAGATGCGCCGAAAGTGATGTTCGCGGGGCACTTGGACGAGGTGGGCTTCATGGTGACGCGCATTACGGATGAGGGCTTTTTGAAATTTCAAACGCTTGGCGGCTGGTGGAGCCAAGTGCTACTCGGGCAACAGGTCGAAGTGAAAACCAAAAATGGTGACTATATCCACGGCGTGATCGGCTGTAAGCCGCCGCATGTCTTGTCCAAAGAAGCACGCGAGAAACCGTATAAAATTGAAGAGATGTTTTTTGATATCGGCGCGGCGTCCAAAGAAGAAGCCGAGGAGTGGGGCATCCGTCCAGGCGACATGGTTACGCCATACTCGCCGTACCGCCGTTTGAACGATTCGAAATTCTTGCTGGCAAAAGCATGGGACAACCGCATCGGCACGGCCGTCGCGTTGGAAGTCTTCAAAAACTTAGCTGAAGATGAAGAGCGGCCAAACGCCATCTACGCCGTTGGCAATGTGCAAGAAGAAGTGGGGCTTCGCGGCGCGAAAACAGCGACAAACTTAATCAATCCCGATATTTCATTTGCGCTAGATACGGGTACAGCCGGCGATACGCCGGGGATGAAGCCGGAAGAGGCGGATTCAACACTCGGTGAAGGGCCACAAATTATCATCTACGACGCCAGCATGATCGCGCATAAAGAGTTGCGTGATTTTGTGGTCGATGTGGCCGAAGAAATGGAAGTTCCTTTTCAATATACCGTCATTGCCGGCGGGGGAACCGATGCGGGATCGCAACACGTTTCCGGACACGGCATTCCTTCCCTTGCAATTACGGTGCCGACGCGCTATTTACATTCGCACTCGTCGGTCATTCACGAGGACGATTACCACAACACGGTGAAATTAGTCACGGAAGTGGTCCGTCGTCTCGACCAAGAAACAGTCGAGAAAATTACGTACGGCATGGATTAAAACGATATTGTTTTTATAAGGGTTAAAACAAAGAGGTTTCCTATGAAATTCGTAACTTAATAGGCGAATTCTTCAGGAAGCCTTTTTTCTTTTCTCTAAATTCATTAAAATAAGAGAAGAGAAACCAATCTAAGGAGACGAGAAAAGAGTATGTATTACGTAAAAAACGAACGCAATGGCGAAGAAATCCATGACGCCAGTGTTAACCTAGCGATTGAATATTATTTACTGAATGAAATTGAATTAGACGAGCCGATTCTTTTATTTTATATCAATGACAACTCGATTATTATCGGAAAAAACCAAAACACTTATGAAGAGGTCAACACCACGTATGTGGAAGAAAACAACGTGAACGTGGTGCGCCGTTTTAGTGGCGGAGGAGCCGTGTATCACGATTTAGGCGTCTTGAACTTCTGCTTTATTACCAAAGACGACGGCGATTCTTTCCGTAATTTTGCCAAATTCACGCAGCCGGTGATTGATGCACTCCATAAAATGGGGGTTGAGGACGCAGAATTACGCGGGCGCAATGATTTAGTGATTGGTGACAAGAAATTCTCAGGTAACGCGATGTATTCCAAAAATGGTCGTATGACCGCACACGGCACGCTGATGTTTGACTCGCAAATTGATGCTGTCGTGAGTGCCTTGAAGCCGAAGAAACATAAACTGGAATCCAAAGGCATCAAGTCGATCCGCAGTCGTGTCACCAACATTACGCCTTATATGGACGATGAGTACCAAGACATGAGCACGAAAGAATTCCGCGAACGTCTCTTGTTAAATATTTTCGACGTCGACAGCACGGAAGATGTGAAAGAATATGTCTTAACGGACGAAGATTGGGAAAATATCGACAAATTTGCGGCTGAGTATACGGCTAATTGGGAATGGAATTACGGCAAATCGCCAAACTTTGACTTGGAACGCAGCGAACGGGTCGAAGGCGTCGGCACGATTGAGACGAAATTAAATGTGGACGAAGGTGTCATCACCGACATCAAAATCTACGGCGATTTCTTCGGTATGGGTGAAATTGAAGACGTAGAAGATAAACTGCGTGGCGTTAAATACGAGCTAGCTTCGATTGAAAAAACTTTAAAAGAATTGAACTTAAATAAATATATCGGAGATGTCACGGCTGAAGAAGTGGCGAAGATTATTTATTAAACCATAAGAAATGTTCGATTTTGACTGTTTCTCCAACGAATATGCAAGAGACCATTGATTTTTAGACGAATTTTCGTTATATTAGAATTAATATTTTAATGTTGTTCTAATCTTCAAACTTTGAAAGGAGATAAAATCATGGTCATCATTTATTTGTCTCCTAGCTGTACGTCTTGTCGAAAAGCTCTAACATGGCTAGAAGAATATAATATTCCGTTTATTGAACGCAATATTATCAAAGACCCGCCAACAAAGGTTGAACTCGAAAAAATTATGAGTTTAACAGCCAAAGGAACCGATGAAATTATATCGACGCGTTCAAAAGCGTTTAAAAAGCTGAATGTGGACATTAATGATTATTCAATGAATGAACTGTATGAATTGATTTTTGCCCATCCAGAAATTTTGCGCAAGCCCATTATCATTGACCAACGCCGGATTCAAGTAGGGTTTAACGAAAGTGAAATACGCCAATTTGTCCCCAAACGAGTACGGGAAGTCCAATTAGATAAAGCCAAAGAATTGATCGCATCCTTTGGAGGAAGTGTGGAATAAACAAACTGCCCATTAAATGGTTCGCCATTTAGGGGCTTTTGTTTTACTGCATCTCCTAAAAAAAGAGATAGACACTAGCCAAACACCTGTTTTTCCTGTATACTAGCATAATAAGGCTTATCAGGCCCTAAAAGAGGTAAAATAACAATAGAAATGCTTTACATTTGAATTAAATCCTCTACAATGAACATAATAGAGAAACGACAAATACCATCAGATGAAGGAATGAGGTGTTTTGCAATGGAAATCGAACATATCAATGAAGACACGATACGTGTACGCATCAAAAATGAAGATTTGGAAGCCCGTGGGTATACTTTTTTAGATTTATTGGGCAACCAGAAACAAATTGAGACGTTCTTTTACAGTATTTTAGAAGAAGTCGATATCGACGAAGAATTCCAAGAATCTGATGCGGTGACTTTCCAAGTCATGCCTAGTCGCAATGGGCTAGAACTCTTCATTAGTAAAAATACGGATGTCCATGAAAACTTCTTAAACGGTGCTGATTTTGGTGGCGGTTATGAAGAGTCAGGCTCCGATCGCGATTTCAGTCAATTTGAACAGTTTAAAAAATCAAAAAAGCCAAAAGAAGACGCCATGGATTTCACGCAAGATGAAAATGGCAACCATCGCATGGTTATTGAATTTCGCTTCTTTGAACAACTAGTGCAGCTGGCCCGCATTTATCAGACGGAAACGGGCTACACCAGTCTCTATAAATTTAACAACAAGTACTACTTGGAGTTAAACTTTATGAACGATGAGTTTTCTCTGCTGACACCGCGCGAAGAAACGGCGCTGGTCCTGGAATACGGGGAAGAAAGCAATATTTCACCGGACGTGCTGATCGAACACGGCGAGTTGATTATCGAAGACGTCGCATTAGAAACAATCAGACATTACTTTAAGTAAACACAAGAAAATTAAATAAAGATTTCACCGCAACGAGTGGAAGGTATCTCTTCAGCAAATGAGTAGGTTGTTGAGCATGCGTCACTTTTTGCGGGATTTTTTTGTTCTGAGTGATACATTATTGGATAAATTGGTCTGTGAAGTCAATTTTTTGGTGAAATGGGCATTGACGAAACGAATGCAAGATTCGTGTCGCAAGGTAAGGACTTGTGCGATATGAATTACTATTTCGTTTCGCGAAATCCTCTTGGGTGCGACACGAAACGCGGTTTCGTGTCGTGAATAGCCAAAAAAGCCATTATTTTACAAAAAAAGAAAATAAATTAACGAAAATGGCGAAAAAAAGCAAATATATATTATAGGGGGTAAATTTGATACGAAAGAAGGAAGAAAATTGAAGCATTATCAAACAACTTTACAACAGAAACATGCACATTATCCATCAGCGCTCGATTTTAAGCGTATTTTATACAGACGCTCCAAAAGACAAACAATTGAAGCTAAAAAAGAACTGTATCGGTTAGAAATGGGGCATTTAGGCGAAGAAAAACTCGTCGAATGTTTGCGGACATTTGGAAAAGACCATTGGGTTATTTTGAGAAACACGTGGTTAAAAGACGGCCGCTCGTTTGAGTGTGATATTATTCTGATCACTTCCGCCTGCGTCTATATCTTTGAAGTCAAAAATTTCCGCGGGCTATTTCACTATCAACATGCAAGCAGCTCGTTAAACGGTGTGAAATTAGACTACGATTATATCCAGCAGGCGCGCAAATCTTTTTTGAAACTGAAAAAGATCCTGAAAAAACAAGCGTCGAGTTTTCCCATAAAAGGGGCTTTAGTGTTTATCGGCGAAAATAATCAAGTGAGAATTGAGTCGCCAGTGGAGGATATTGAAATTTTGACGGTGACCGATTTGTATCTCTATATTCAAGCCATCATTCTCGAAGAGAAAAAGCCCGCTTCTGCCCGAATAGATGCCGCACAAATTATTGACCATCTGGAACACTATGAGATCGCCTCGCCCTTTTTACCGGCCCCGTTAAGTGCGGCTGACATTTTGAAACTGAAAACTGGCATTTATTGCGCAGCTTGTGGAAATTTTGATTTAGCGTTCAATCGCAGCTACACCCTCTGTCCTGGATGTCTGCAGGAGCCGCGGCGGAAATCGGTGGTGCGGATGGCGCTGGAGTATGGGGCGCTGACATATAACCGCAATTTCACAACGGTGGCGATTGAGCAGTTTATTCAAAAGCAGGCTTCGCGTGTGTATATTAAAGAAACGTTGGTGCAGCATCTGGACTACGAGTCCAACCGCAACTACTCCTATATTAAAAATAATACTCCGCTCTACTATAAATCACAGGCAAAGTTCACTTTTAATCAACCTCGCATTCAACAAATGGAACGCACGCTGCTCATTAGTCCTTAAATCGAAGATAATACGTGATTGACGACATGAAATCAGGATTCGTGTCGCAGGTGGAGGACTCGTGCGATACGAAGAGCCATTTCGCTTCGCGAATTCTTGAATCGTGCGACACGAAACGTGTTTTCGTTTCGTGAATTGTCGAGAAATCTAAAAATACAGCAAGAACTGTTCAATAAGGAGGAGAAAGATGTTAATTGCCAAAAGTCAAAAGAGTGAACTCATTTTAGCCAGTCGTCAGCTTGAAAAATCTGCTGCCTATTCCTGCCCGTCTTGCCACCGCGCGGTTTATCTGAAAACCGGACCCGTCACACGCCCCCATTTTGCCCATTTTCAAAAAGAAGCCTGCGACGTATTTTCCGAAGGGGAGACGGAAGAACACCTCGAAGGGAAACTCCAGCTTCGCGAATGGTTAGAGCGGCAAAAGGTGACAGTGGAGATGGAAGCCTATTTGCCTGAGCTTAAACAACGGCCAGATTTGTTGGTGCATTTAGGTGAGCAAAAACTCGCCATTGAGTTTCAATGCAGCAGCATTCCCATTGCAAAGGTGGTGGAGCGGACGCAAGGGTATTTGATGGCCGGTTACCAAGTGGTGTGGATTCTTGGAGAAAAGTTTCGCTATGAAAGAAAACTGACGGCATTTCAAAAGGCGTGTCTAGCAGAAGTGAAAGAGCAGCTGGTCTTGTTTCATTATTCGGTGACAAAAGAGCGACTAGAGTACTGGTACGGTTTTCAACTGAGCCAAAAACAAAAGATGAGCGGCCACAAAAAGTCGCTTCGCAAAGGCTGTGTATTGCGGCTAGATTTGTCCGACAAGACCAAAAGAAAGGATAGCATCAATTATGAAATCGCCCATCACAAATTGATGCGCCAATTTGCGAACGGGAATGCTAAACATATCCAGCAACTCTTTTATGAAAAAGGAGAGACGCTGGTTTCCCTCCCCAAAGAAGCTTACACGACGCTGCCTCATGAGTGGATGATTCATACCCATCCGCTGGAGTGGAAGCTGCGTTTTATTTGGTGGCTAGAAACGTTTCCCTTAAAGACGATCATCACCAAGCGGATGCTTTGGAAGTGGCTAGAAACAGTAAGCTATTACGCTATGCCACAGATGACAGACACCCAGCGCATGCAGCCCCTTTTAGAATGGATTGAGACACTGACTCAAACGAACGTGTTGAAACAAATCCGCTTCGGTAAATGGTCGATCCAACAGTACCCCAAACGCTTCAAACACCTGGAAGATAAATTAAAAATAGTTTCATGAGAATTCGGTGTGTGATATGATAAAGCTATTAAATATCTGGAGGAATAGAAAATATGTCAGAAGCCAAACAATTACCGACACGGGAAGAACTCCCTTTAGAATCGACATGGGATTTAACGACGATTTTTCCGACTGATGAAGCTTGGGAAGAAGCTTTTCAAGCAGCGGGTGAAAAAGTAGCAAAGTTGAAACAATACGAAGGCACCTTAGATGAGGGCGCAGATGCTTTTTTAAAAGCACTGGAAGCAATGCTCAGCGTCTTTCGGGAAGCGAGTGTTGTCTATACCTATGCGCATTTGAAAAATGACCAAGACACGGGCAACAGCACTTATCAAGCGATGAGTGACCGAGCCTTGACCTTGATTACAAATGCGCAAGCAGCCGCTTCTTGGTTTGAGCCGGAACTGTTAGAAATTCCTGAAAATAAGCTCGAAGCCTACTTTAATGAAAACCAAGAATTAGAAACGTACCGCCATGAAATCAACAATATCACAGCCAACCGCCCGCATATTTTATCGGCAGAAGTAGAAGGCTTACTGGCGCAGGCAGGGGAAATTTTTGATGCGCCGTCCAGCACGTTTTCTGTATTAAATAATGCCGATATTGAGTTTCCAACCGTCAAAGATGAAGACGGCAACGAGGTCCAATTATCACACGGTCTGTACGGTCAACTCTTGGAATCAAAAGACCGCGACGTACGAAAAGGCGCATTTGATGCAATGTATGATACTTTTGA
>JBHWQC010000065.1:0-44901 GCA_043425375.1 Atopostipes sp. | reverse complement strand
CTTGGACTGGTAATCACACCAATTCGTTGAGGGTATTTAGGGATCGGCTTCTTTAAATCCACTCCAAACAAGCCTTCTTTTGTGAGGGCTTCTTTTGTTTGTTCATAAGCCAAATAAAGGGCCCCCAAACCATCCGGTTGCATGGACTGCACAATGATTTGATGATAACCACCTGCCTCATAGACCGCCACTCGACCAGTCACAAGGACACTCATGCCGTTTTCAGGTTCAAAACGTACAGTTCTCGCATCACTGGGAAATAAAACCGCCGACAGGATTGACTGTTCATCCTTTAGTTTAAAATATTGAATGCCAGTACGTCTTGGGTTATAGTTGGAAATTTCCCCTTTTAAATATACGTTGTCCAAGTAAGGGTCTACTTTAAATTTTTTAGCGATATATTTGGTTAATTGTGAAACAGTTAAGTATTGTTCCACAAAATCCCCCCTTCTTTATCTTCTCTTTATAAAGATAAAAAGAAGCCTGGTTTAGGCTTCTTTTGCATCTAAAATTCCTTGAAGCACTCCATTAACAAATTTACTGGCCTTTTCATTATTAAAGGATTTTGTCAGCTCTACTGCTTCGTTGATGACGATACTTGGACTGATGTCCTCGTCAAAATACAATTCATACGCCGCCAAGCGCAGAATTAATAAATTCGTTAAATCAATTCGTTGAATGGACCAATCCGTTAAATGTGTGTCAATTTGTTGATCCAAATATTTTTTGTTTTCCATTACACCAGAAACCACGCGATTTAAATAATTCAAGGAATCCGAAACGTCTTTATCGGATAATTCTTGTTCGGGGAAGTTTAAGCGTAAGGCCTTTGCATTATCCAACTCTTCCTCTATATCCGCAAGCGGATGTTGAATCGCATAAGTAATCGCTTCTTCAATCGGAGTACGAGGATTTTGTGCCAATTGAAACAAGGCTTGAAAAGCTTTTATACGGATTTTTCGTCTGACTGTTTTCACTAGTTGTTTTCTCCTACTAAGTCTAAGTCACTGGCTTTTAAAACATCAATTGCGGCTGTCTGCTCAGGGATAATTCCCACAATGTGAATATTCACTTCGTCTAAATCGACATCCGTCATGTGATAGACTTGTTCTTTGACATTTATTTGAATATCACGGGCCACTTTAGGTACATTTACACCATATTTAAAGTAGCAATACACATCAACAGATGAACCCCATTCGTTGGCTGACAGTGAGACACCTTTAGAAAGATCATTGCGGCCAAACATCTGGCGAATATCACTCGAGAAGTTTTTTTGCATGCCATATACGCCATCGACTTCAAGCGTTGCAATTCCAATAATCACTTCTAAGACATCTGCGGATACTTTAATTTCTCCCAAGGGATTATTCTTACTGGATGTTTCAATCATATTTTTTCCTCCTAATATCTCGTTACGCGCGTGAACTATAGGATCCATCTTCCGTATTCACTTCTAACACATCACCGACGTTAATAAATAACGGAACGGTAATTACAGCGCCAGTCTCTAGTTTTGCCGTTTTCGATCCGCCGCTTTGCGTATCGCCGCGAAGCCCGGGCTCTGTTTCAACCACAGCTAAATTTACTTTAGACGGCAGTTGCACACCGATGACTTCTCCTTCGTAACGCTGAACTTCGATTTCCATCCCATCTTTCATAAATTTCAACTCATCTTCAATTTGAGCGGTTGGAATGCCAAACTGTTCATACGTTTGTGTATCCATAAAGATATGCATGCCTTCATCTTCATACAAATACTGCATGGTATTGGTATCAATATGGGCCGTCTCTATTTTTTCTGCTGCTTTAAATGTAATTTCTTGGTTTGCACCTGTTCTTAAGTTTTTTAATTTAGAACGAACAAAGGCTTGTCCTTTTCCTGGTTTAACGTGTTGGAACTCTAAAACACGCCAAATTTGGTCATTATAGACAATCGTTTGTCCTCTTTTTAAATCATTTGATGAAATCATACAATCACCTTTCGTTAACTAATTTATCGTTTTTTATTTTACCATGAATCGTCCTGTAATCCTAAATGGAAAAGTTACTCAAGAATAACTAGCTCTTTAGAAGAAGACATTAAATTCACGTTACCCTCTTTTTTAATCACTAAATCATCTTCTATTCGAACGCCGCCAAGACCTGCAACATAAATACCTGGTTCATTGGTGATAATGTTGTTTTCTACCAGTTTTTCTTCATTTCTGAAACTTACTGCCGGTCCCTCGTGCACTTCTAATCCGAGTCCATGTCCAGTCGTGTGGCCGAATTGGTCACCGTAGCCTTTTTCAGTAATGTAGTCGCGCGCAATCGCATCCAGCTCTGCACCCGTCATCCCTGCCTTTGCGACTTCAGTCACTCTTCGGTTCGCCTCTTGAACAATGGCATAAATTTCTTTTAATTCTTCGCCCGGATCTCCTACAGCAAACGTACGTGTCATATCAGACGCATAGCCTTCATAGTAGCAGCCAAAGTCAATCGTTACCATGTCGCCTTCTTCAATGACTTTCTCGCTTGCGACACCATGAGGCATAGCAGAACGCACACCACTTGCAACGATTGTATCAAAGGAGACGCCTGTGGCACCTAAATTACGCATATAAAAATCCAATTCATTAGCTATTTGAATTTCAGTCATGCCAGGTTTAATAAATCCAAGGATGTAATTATACGCTTTTTCTGCAATATTGACGGCTTTTTGGATAATTTCTATTTCTGTTTCTGATTTCACTTGACGAAGTTTTTCGACAATGCCTGAAGCAGGAACGAGTTCACAGTTTATCAGGTCATTTATTTTTTCATATGTGGCATATGTAATATTTTCATCTTCAAAGCCTAGCTTTTCAATTTTATCGTTTTCAACAATGCTTGCGACTTCCTTGTAAATTAAGCCTTCATTTTGGACGATGGTAAAGCCTTTTGCTTGTTCGGCAGCCTGTTCCGTGTAACGAAAATCCGTGACAAAATACGCGTCATCTTTTGTTACTACAATTAAACCTGTCGTCCCTGTAAAATGGGCTAAGTAGCGGACATTGTACATATTGGTGATTAGTAAAGCGTCGATTTTTTTATCTCTTAATTTTTGTTGAACATTTTCTATTCGGTTCATACATAGTCACCTTTCTTACTTTAAATTCCTCTGTGCACTATTTTATATTATAGCAAATGTGAAGCGATAAATATACAAAAGTCCCTATTTTTGCAGTCATTCCTTTTCAATAGCATCGAACGCTTGAATCACTGCATTTCGAAAACCATGTTCTTCTAAAGCGGCGACGCCTTTGATTGTCGTTCCGCCTGGAGAAGTGACTTTGTCTTTCATAACACCAGGATGTTCTTTTGTTTCTAAATACATTTTTCCTGTCCCGCTAAGCATCTGACTCGCCAATGCGTAAGCATCCGCTCGAGACAAACCATATTTCACGGCCCCATCCGCCAAAGCTTCTAGAAACAGGCTCGCAAAGGCAGGGCCGCAGCCAGCTAATGTGACAGCGATACTTAATTGTTCAGTCGGCACCTTTTGCACCAATCCAAGCAGACTCAATGCTTCTTCAACGAGCAGCCATTCTTCCGCATTTAATGAATGTTTTTCTTCAACAATGGTAATGCCTTCGCCAATAGATACCGGCGTATTGGGAATCGCACTGACATGTGCGATGGTATGGGGAAGAAAGGCTTGGAACATGTCATAGGTCACATTAGTTGCGACGGATAGTATGATTTTATCTGTCAGGAGCTCTTTCACTGGTTCCACCACTTCTTTAACTTGATGCGGTTTGACCGCCAAAACAACAATGTCTACTTTTGCAATCATCTCTTCTGTTTTAGCCACTGCCTGAATCCCAATTTTTTTTGTATTGTTCTCCAGTTTTTCAATATTACGAGCCGTTGCATAAAATTGTTTTGGGTTTAAATTCCCTGTCGTTATCCAACCACTCGCCATCGCTTGCGCCATGTTTCCGAAACCAAGAAAACCAATTTTCTTATTTTTTATCATCATTTTTACACTCCTCAATGTTTCCTTCTTTTATTATACAGTATACAGCTCAAAGCAAAAAATGACCGCTTCTATAACTGAAACGGTCATTTTCATGACTTTATTCTTCTAGTTGAGGAAGCGGCCAAACGACTTCTTTTTGGTACGTCTCGCCATTCCCTTTGGTTAGTGTAAAGTGATAAATCATTTGTTCTGAATCTTTTGTCCCTGCTATCTTCACCGTGCCGGCAGAGGTTTGTACGCTGCCGCTTGTAGGGAAGTGATTATTTTCAAGTTCTTGTTGAAGAAGTGATTTACTCATATTCAAGGCCGCCTTCCCTTCATAAGCGGTACTTAGTTGCCTGAGTTGAAGAAGATAACTACTTGATATTTGGATGACAGAGTGAGAAAAAAGGCCACTAAGCATCAGGAAAAACAGTGTGGAGATTAATACATAACCACGGTCTTTTTTAAACAACTCTTTCATTCTTCATCGCTCTTTTCTTTCTCTTCGACGGCTGCATCTTCTATCTCTTCCCTTTCCGCTTCATCTTTTGTATCCTCTTCTTCAATGGCTAACTCTTCGTTTTCTTCTGCTTCCTCTGTCAAGACTTCTGTCTCTGGTTCATCTTCTGTTAACTCTTTTTCGAATTTTTCCTTCTCTATCCAGCTGTCTATAAAAATGTGTCCAGTGTATTGATCACCATTCATAAAAAAGACTTCAATCAGTAACCAGCCACCGCTTTGATTAAAGGCTATATTGTTGACACCGGTCAGCATACGGTGATTGCCATTGATTGTTCTACGAGAAAAGTTTGTTTTATTGGTGGCATCTCTTCTGTAAAAAACGACTCTGTTTCCTCTATCGGTATTGGTTGGCTCTTTTACTTCAAACTCATTTTGACCAATTACAGGTTCATACGTATCTTGCAGATAGTTTTCCAATTGATTTAAAAAAATATGCCACTCGACTTGTCGATCCCCCGTTATGGAGTTGGCACGACTACTCTCCTGCGCATTACTTATGAGAGTATCTCTAACTGCGACAATTTGGAGAATCCCTCCAGTTAACAACAACAGAACAAAAGCTGACACAAACAAGGAGATTAATGTTTCGATTAATGTAAATCCTTGTTCACTCTTTAAAATCCACCTCATAAATATGCACATCCACTGTTCTATTTTTGTCAAAAAGAGTAAGTGATCGATTCGTCTTATTGGCCGTATAACCCTTATTAGTAGACGTCTCGGGCCAAGCGACAGAACTTTCATACAAGGCCCTAGACAATTCGACTTGTTCTTTTTCATTTTCGACGAGCACCAACCAATCGACCACTAATGGAAAAAGGACTAAAATTAAGGTCGCCAAAACAGATAAAGCGACGACACTTTCAATTAGTAAATAGCCACTTTCATTTATTAGTTTCTTTTTTAATGTCAAATCGACCACTTCCTAGTAAATAAGTTAAAATATAATCACCCTGACTCGTATTAAAACCGATAGTTTCTGAATCAGAAATATTTCCTGTATCTTTTAAAAATCGAAAGTCTGTATACCCTCTACCTCTTAGACTGTAATAAGGACTATCCAAGACCATGATTCGATTGAGTGGATGGTTCGTTGCTACTTGAAAATGAATTTCATCTCTATTAGCATGTGGCAAAAACTTTACCTCTGTTCGTTTCCCCGCTAAAATCGCATGATTTTGCATCAATGTTATATTCGACGTCACCTCGCGAAAGAACAAATCTAGCTCTAAACTCTCCACCATATGACCGATGGAGAGCGTGGGGATAATCAAAAGTAAAGAAGCCACCAGTAACACGAGCAGTGTTTCTAACAGCGTGAAACCCTCCTCATGTTTTGAGTTACTCTCCACTCTTCGGTAACTCATTATAAGCATCACTTTGTTCCGAAGTGATATAACCTTCTTGTACCATGGTTCCTAAAGTAGGTTCCGAACCTTCCTTCACTTCAAAGAGAATCATTTGAGCTTCGACCGTTTCTCTTAAAGCCTTATCTGTTGTTTCGCTTACATTTCCATTCACATTCGTTAGGTTCGGTATTAGTACAATAATCAAAATAGCAATAACCATAATGACAATGGTCATTTCGATTAATGTAAATCCTTCTTCATTTCTCAACCTTTTCAATAATTTTCTCATTTAAAAACCCTCCATTAGTGTAAAAATCGGAAGCATCAATGCCCCGTAAATTGAAAGTATCATCAAAGCCACAAAGATAAAAATCATCGGCTGTATTTTTTCCATCAACTTTTCAACACGCTGGTTAAATTGACTTTCACAGTAATTCGCATAAACTAACATCTCCGTACTCAGCTGCCCCAAACTTTCTCCATGCACCACCACTTCTTTTCCTTCTGAATGAATGAATAAAAAAACAGCGAGTGATTCATCTAGCGTATTTCCTCGGATCATTTGTTTCGCTAACACTTCTCCCGTTTCTCGAAGCAAGGGAGAGGCTTGCTCCCCTTGCATAATCGTCACAATTTCTTGAAAACTGCGCCCATTTTGAAAAAGATTCCCCCATTCTGTAAAGAAAAAATGTGTGTAATAGTCTTTGAGGTAGTTTTTCAAAAAGGGGATTTTTGAAAACAAATTTACTTTCTCAATCATAGTCTTTTTCATCAGTATTCTTTGAACCAACAACCAGATTGCTAAACCAAGACCAAGCCCACCTAGAATAAACTGAGGGGAATAATAAACCAGCCAGACTAGCCGATTTGAATACATATTCAGCGTTGAGCCCGTACTTGAAAATAATTGTTCCATATGCGGTAAGATAAGAAACCGCATCAACATCAACATCCCCAGGAGAAACAAGACCAATATAACCGGATAAGTTGTTAAAGATCTGAATTTTTTCTGCCTTTCAACTTGATGCAGCAGCTGTTCACCACATTGGCTGATAGTCTGACCGTACGTGCCTATCTGCGAGCCCAAATAAATCTGAGCACAAATCTTGCTTGAAAAGCCCAACTTTTCCAGTTGATGGTGAAACGTGTATCCGTTATGCAATCCTTCCTGCACTTTTATAATCCACTTTTTCGTCTCGCCTCCTTCAATTTTTCCAAGAAAATGCAAGGCATCTTTTAGAGAATAACCTTCTTCAAGCAAGCCGCCTATCCGTTTTAGAAACAACCCTTTTTCGTTCATGTAGTCACGGAATATAATATTGGGTATAGGTCTCTTCTGAAATAAACCCATAAGCAAACACCTTCTCTAAGAGATGATTGAAATTTCTTTTTCGTTCCATCCCATTGCTCTGTTGACTTTTTAGCGCTAAGGCATGTATCTGTCGACTGTCTAAAATGTCATACAAGGCTGCTCGTTTACGGTTGACGGGGTACGTGTCGCAGTAAAGCTGACAATCCCCATCACACAGTCCGCAATAAATCGGCAGTAATTTTTGAAAAACGACAGCAATTAACGTCTGGCTCAACATATCATAAGAAATGCCCAATTCATGCATCCGCGCAAGCACACCTTCCGCATTTTTCGCATGGACACTTGCGATGATCAAATGGCCCGTCAAAGCCCCGCGGATGGCCATTTTAGCTGTTTCTTCATCGCGAATTTCTCCCACAATAATAACATCGGGGTGATGGCGCAGACTTGCTTTTAACGTGGCTTCATAAGTATTGCCCGCTCGTTCATTGACTTGTATTTGTAAAAAGTTCTCTTCTTCAATTTCTACCGGATCTTCAATCGCAATCACTTGAATTTTTCTTTTTTTCATGCGATTTCGGACCAGCTGATACATAGTGGTCGTCTTTCCAGAATTCACAGGTCCTGAAAATAACACGAGTCCACTTTTATAATGAATCAGCCGTTTAATTTTCTCCAGTTCATCTGGTAAAAAGGTGCTTTTCTCTTGTTCAACGTCTTTTTGTATCTCCAACAGACGAATCACTAGTGATTCTTGACTATGGTAATTTGTCAGTGTTGAAAGCCTTAAATCTTGTTTTACATCACCTTCCTCTTGATACACAAACGAACCGCTCTGCGGTTTTCTTCGTTCCCCAACATCCATATTGGCCGAATATTTAAAATAAGAGATCAGCCGCTTGCCCTCCTCTTCTGTGAGTTTATACTGCCGTTCCATCCGCCCATTTAGTCGAAAGTAAATCCCAAAAACTTCCTTTTCAGGGAGAATATGGATATCACTTGTTCCTACTTCTTTTGCGCTTTTTAATAATTGACTCGCAAAAGATTCAATCATCATGCACTCACCTCTTTTGTTATTTTTGCTCACTCAAAAAGATCCCCCTATATATATAATTACCCTTTTTTTCCGATTTCCGCGAAAAAACTTTTAAAAAAAGCAAAAAAAATCTCCCAACCCTTCTAAAAAGGTTGAGAGATGCTTCTATTATAAGGTTTAGTCGAATTGCGCATTATGGTAGACGTCATTGACATCGTCATCATCTTCTAAGGCTTCAATCAAATGTTCAAACGTTTCTCTATTTTCTTCGGCGATAGGTACATACATGGTCGGTACCATTGTTAACTCGGCTTGAGCGAGAGTATATTCTTTTTCTAATGCATCACGCACTGCTGCAAAGTCTGAACCGTCTGTATAAATTTCAAACACTTCATCCGTTGTCTCTAAATCTTCGCCGCCTGCTTCTAGTACACTCATCAGCATCGTGTCTTCATCCACATCGAGACCTTCACGTTCAATTGCAATATAACCTTTACGATTAAATAAGTAATTGACAGATCCTTTTTCACCGAGATTGCCGCCGTTGCGGTCAAAAGCGACACGGACGCCGGTACTTGTTCGATTTGTATTGTCCGTTAATGTTTCAACTAAAACCGCTACGCCATTTGGTCCGTACCCTTCATAAATGATTTCGTTATAGTTAGCACTGGCATTTGGGTCAGTCGCCCGTTTAATCGCGCGGTCCACATTATCGTTTGGCATGTTGTTGGCTTTTGCTTTATCCATCGCCAGTCTTAGCGCTGGATTTGTATCCGGATCAGGACCACCATCTTTCGCCGCTTGGTAAATTTCTTTCACTAATTTTTGAAATAATTTACCGCGTTTTTTATCTTGAGCACCTTTACGTTCTTTAATATTGCTCCATTTTGAATGTCCTGCCATTTCTCCACTTCCTCTAATTTTTTTCTTTGTAAACTATCGGCCTTCTTATTATATCAAACTTTAAGGCGAATATAAATACTACTGCCATACAAAAAAGCAACTTATTCTCTAAGCTGCTTTCTGCCTTTCATTCCAGTTCTTCTCTTAATTGTTTTCGGTATTTTTCCATGTTCTGTTGAAAAACCTGCTGCGTTGTCGGCGGCGTATAAGAAATGCCGTTCGCCCCTGCTTCAATGGTTTCTAAGATGGATTCATCTGTTTTTCCCCCTGTAGCAATAATTGGCATATCGGGATATCTCTGTCTAAAAATTGCCACGACTTCAGCTGTCTGTTTACCTGCACTAATATTTAAGATGTTCACACCGGCTTCAATGTGTTCAGAAATGTCCATCAGTCTAGAAATAACGGTATAAACAATTGGAATATCAATGGCTGCATTTACGTTACGAACCGTTTCTGCCGTCACTGCAGAATTTAAAACAACCCCCATACAGCCATAGGCATCCGCAAATTCCGCCACCATCACAGATCTCGATCCTTGTGTCACACCTCCTCCTACACCGGCAACTAGAGGCGAAGGTGCCACAGTACTTAACGCTTTAATAATTGATGGATGCGGTGAATAGGGATAGACGGCTAACACCGCATCCGCATCGGTATACATAATTGTTGCCACATCAGAAGAAAACAAAAAAGATTTGTACCGTCTGCCATTGATGACAATGCCTGAAGAACGTCGAATCACATCGGGTACCTCTACAAGTTCTGCCCGATAATGTGATCGGTATTCTGGTCGTACTTTATTTTGCTTTTCCACTACAAAACCCCCTTATATTCGGTTAACAAATAGTATAAATGAAAAACTTAAAAAAGGTTCATAAAACTTCTTCAACTTATCGAATCAGTCGTTTTTTTAAAAGTATCCAAGATAAAAAGACGCCTACCAGTGCTCCCGCTGAATCTAAAAAAACATCTTCCATTAGCCCCGTTCTCCCAGGATGAAACACTTGCCGAAACTCATCAAAGGCGGCGTAGCCCACGCTTAATAAAAGGGCTAAAACAACAACCAGCCACTCATCACGCATCCTTTTGTGTAAGCCAAGTACCCAAAAAAACCCTAAAAACAAATAACTAAAAAAGTGAGCGCCTTTTCGGATAAAAAATTCTACAAAAGGCACATACCCTCGTGAGGCAATTGATATTTCACTGCCTGCATAATGAAATTCTATGCCCGAGAGAATAGTTTCAAAAGGCTTACCGGCTAATAATGTTTCTAAAGGAGAAACCAAACTTTGCGTTTCATAAGACATGGTGGAACTTCCGTAAAGCAATAGCATAATGATAAATGGCATAGCTAAAGCCAAATTATCCTTCCAAGTAATGGGTCGATTCATATTTTCATCATCCTATGTTCATTTCATTCATTTTACATGAAAAAATTCGTTTTCCTACATTTTTTTATGTAGAATAAGTCTATCATTAAAAATTGATGAAAGGATTGATGATATGGTTTATGACAAGACGTGGGATATGGATTCTGTATTCCCTGGCGGAAGCGATTCGCCTCAATTTTACGAAAGAGTTTCAGAGCTTGAAGAAATGAACAAGAAGTTTAATACGCGAGTTAACGCATGGAAACCGAGTGCAGACGGTCCTGATTATCAGGAATTTGAAAAAATCCTAGCTGAACAGGAGCCGCTGACGAAAGGTATTTCAGAAGCTCGAACCTTCATGTCGGGTTTGGCTTCTGCCGATATAACCGATTCAAAGGCGCGTACCAACCTCAATTTAGTGGCCAATTTATATAAAGAGTTAAGCAATACACTGATTGTGCTGCAAAAGAAAATCAGTGAAATTCCAGCCGTGGACTTTAAACAGCTGCTTAAAAAAGAACCGTTTAAAACCATAGCTTTTGCGTTGACTGAAATTCGAGAAAAATCTCAAAAATTGCTGTCAACCGAAGAAGAAGCATTAATAAACAACTTATCCATCGATGGTTTCCAAGGCTGGGGGGACATGTACAATGAACTGGTTTCAACCATTCGAGTGCCCTTTAAAGAAGACGGGACAGTAAAAGTATTTTCTGCCGGTCAAGCCGAAAATAAAATGAGCGGTGAAGTCGATCCTAAAAAACGCGATGAAATGTTGCAAATTTGGGAAAATACGTGGAAAGATAAAGATAATTTGTTTGCGACAACCTTGAATCATTTAGCAGGCTACCGTCTTGAAGATCAAAAAGCACATGGTATTCAAGATTTTATGGAGGTTCCTTTAGAATATAACCGTATGCAAGCTGACACACTTGATACAATGTGGCAGACGATTCGTGAAAACAAAGGAAAAATTGTCGAGTACTTTAACCGGAAAGCAGAATTGTTACAACTTGATAAATTAAGTTGGTTAGATGTCACGGCCCCAATAAATGTGGGCGACTTTGAAGCAAAAGAATACACCTTTACGGAAGCAGCCGATTTTATTATTGACAATTTTAAGAGCTTTAGCCCAAAAATGGCGCAGCTTTCTCAAAAAGCTTTTGATGAACAGTGGATTGAAGCCGAAGATCGTCCAGGTAAACGTCCAGGCGGCTACTGTGCAAACTTACCCGAATCCGAACAGTCGCGTATTTTCATGACTTTTTCAGGCACTTCAGATAATGTGTCCACCCTTGCACATGAACTCGGCCATGCTTTTCACAGTGCTGTCCTTCGTGACTTGCCGCTGTTGAATCAAAATTACGCGATGAACGTTGCGGAAACGGCCTCCACTTTTGCTGAATTAGTGGTGTCTGATGCAACGATTACTAATGCTAATTCAGAAGTTGAAAAGATCACTTTGCTTGATGAAAAAGTTGCGCGTAGCGCCACAATGATGATGAATATTCACGCACGTTACCTCTTTGAGAAGAGTTTTTATACAGAACGACAAGAAGGTATTGTAACGGCTGAACGTCTATCAGAATTAATGCTAGCTGCACAAAAAGAAGCCTATGAAGAAGCGCTGGATACGTACCACCCCATGTTTTGGGCGGCGAAATTGCACTTTTTCAATACAGGCGTTCCGTTTTATAACTTCCCTTACACATTTGGCTACTTCTTTAGTCTAGGGATTTATGCGCGCGCCTTAACAGCCGATGCTTCATTTGAAGAGGAATACATTGCCCTTTTACGCGATACAGCCAGTATGACGACGGAAGAGTTGGCCGAGAAACATTTAGGCGTCGATTTAACGCAGCCTGACTTTTGGCAGAATGCTTTGAATCAAGTACATGCGGATGTGAATGAATTTTTAAGCATGACTGCAAAATATGTGTAATCATTAAATTTAAAAATATAACTGCTCGTCCATTTTTCTCGGCTGAGCAGTTTTATTTTGTTCAAATATCCTATTAATTCCGTTCAACTAGCTCTTGAGGCCCTCAAATCTGATCTCATTTCGCAGCAATGATGCTTCAGTGCCCCAAACGCTATTTCATTTCGTGAAGATATTTTTTCAAACCCTCAATTTTCATTTCGTTTCGTGAAATCCGTGCATAAGAGGAAAAAAGCTCAGAGATTGTTAAAATCTCCAAGCTTCTATACACCTATTATTTTTTTAAGAATTTAGATTAGTAACGACCGTATCCGACTAAACGAGCGCCCCAGTAACCTGATACTGCACTCGTGTAAGCAACACCAGTTGAAGATTGCGAGCCTACGAATTGACCATTACCTGAATAAATTCCTACGTGAGTAATACCACTTCCATAACCACTAAAGAACACTAAGTCGCCTGGCTGCGGATTGGATACTTTCGTAGAAGATGCATATTGGGCAGCTGCCGTTCGAGGAATTGATTTTCCAGCTTGCGCAAAGACATAGCTAGTAAAGCCTGAACAGTCAAACCCTGATGGCGTTGTTCCTGCCCATAAGTAAGGCGTTCCTAAGTATTGATTGGCAATTGACAGAACGTTTCCTGATGGAGCCGGAGCCGGTTTTGGTGCTGGTTTTGGTTTAGGCGCTGGCTTAGGTGCCGGTTTTGGTTTCGCCGCTGGAGCTGGCGTTGAAGCCGGAGCCGGCGTTGATGGCGCTGCTGGTTCAGTTGCAGGCGCTGGCGTTTCTGTATTAGTTGAGCGGCTTGAATGATTCGAGCTATTTGCATGCGATACACCACTTGATTCATTTGACTCTCTACGACTCGAAGCCACTGATACAGGTGCAGAATCTTCTTGGATTTCTTGAGTCTCTGGCGCTTGAGATTCGGCGACTACTGTTGCTTCTTGTGCGCGTTCTGCTTCAGCGGCTCGCTCATGTTCAGCTTCTTCAATCGCTACTTGTACAGCTTGACGTTCAGCTTCTAATTGATTCACTTGAGACAAGGCGGCATCGCGCTCTGCTACTAAAGTTGCACGATTCCCTTCCGCAGAATTTTTCTCTAATTCCAGTTGAGCCACTAAAGCTACTTGAGAAACTTTTTGCGTTTCTAACTGAGCAGCAGTTGTTTCTAATTCTTCTGCAAGCGCATTTTGCTGGGTAATTTTGCGTTCTGTTTCTTCAGATTTTGCTTGGACCGCTTCTTGATCTTTGATTTGCGCTTCAATCATCGCGTTACTTGAATGGATGAGACTAGTTACGACATCTATTCGAGCAATCACATCTGTTAAAGATTCCGCATCTAAAATAAACTCAAAGTAGTTCGTTGGATTACCATTCACTTGAACATTTCTTGCCTGGTCTTCTAATTTTTCTGATCGTTTTTCTATGTTTTCTTCTAAAGCTGCAATTTCTTCCAACAAGATCGCCATTTCTTCTTTTGCTGCTTGTAATTCTTCTACGGCAGATTCCAAAGCGGCTTCATTGCGCTGAATATCTGCATTAATCGTATGTACGGCTTCTTGTGTATTTGCGACTTCATTTGATAATTGACTAATAATCGCTTCTAGTTCATTTGCAGCGGCTTCTTTTTGTTGAACCGTTTCTTGTGCATCTTGAATCTGAGCATCATATTCACTAGCAAGCACAGGTGTAGCACCAAGCAAAGAAGTCCCTAATACAGCACTCGCTAATGCAGTTGATAATAGTCGTTTTTTCAAAGTTAACCCTCCACAGGAATCATTTATTATTTTTAATGTTAGGTGTTATTTCTTGACATAAAAAAGTATACCACTCCGATGTTATGGTCTTGTATCAGAAATATTACATTTTACTTCTTTTTTGTAATATAATGAAAGAAATTCACTTCTATCAAAAAACTGTTTGCTATTATACTCACGATCTTCTACTATTACTGACGGTTTGTAGAGTTTTTGCTTATAGAAGGACTATTTGCTATAATAGGAAAATCTTAAAGTAAGAACGATTTCAAAAATGAAACTTTTTAGAAATAGAAGAATTTAGGAGGTTCAAAGATGAGTTCTAATCCTAACCATAGCAACTCGAACTTTGATCAAGAAAAACTGAAAACTTACGGTAAACGAATGAGTTATTATGTAGATATCTTCTATCGAGTTATGAAAGGTCTAATTGGTGTATTTATTCTCCTGTTGTTTATAGGAGGGGCCTTAGCTGGAGGGACAGTGCTGGGCTATTTTGCCTCATTAGTTGAAGATACCCCTGTGCCCACTCATGCTCAAATGCAAGAGGACATTTTAGATTATGCCGTTAAGTCCACCTTATACTATGCAGATAACCAGGTTATTAGCGATGTTCAGTCCGATTTACTCCGTACACCGATATCTATCGAAAATGTCTCGCCATTTATTATACAAGGGGTGGTGGCCACAGAAGATGAGAATTTCTTTGTGCACGAAGGAATCGTACCAAAAGCTTTAATTCGAGCCGGCGTCCAAGAAATCTCTGGTGCACCGACAGTAACTGGTGGTTCCACCTTAACTCAGCAATTAGTGAAGCAACAGATTCTCAGCTCAGAAGTGACCCACTCACGAAAAGCAGTTGAAATCCTATATGCGACACATTTAGAGAACGCCGTGGACAAAGAAGATATTTTGGAAGCCTATTTAAATGTTTCCCCTTTTGGCCGCAACAATTTAGGGCAAAATATTGCAGGAATTGAAGAGGCTGCCCAGGGCATCTTTGGCCTTTCTGCAGCGGAAGTCAACTTGCCTCAAGCCGCTTATCTTGCCGGGTTGCCCCAAAGCCCGATTTCTTTTAACCCATATAACCAATACGGTGAAATCAAAGAGGATTTAAGCGCTGGCATTTATCGACAGCAGGAAGTTTTATATAGTATGTATCGAGAAGGTGTTATTGATCGAGAAACGCATCAAGAAGCGCTCAATTATGATGTCACAGCGGATTTTCTGGCTCGTGAGAGTGACGACAGTATAAATCCGGCGCAATCTTTTGAGTATGATCTTGTCCGTCGCGAAGCAAGAGAAGTCCTTGCTGTCAAGATGATGCAAGCGGATGGATTGGAAGAAGAACGTATCAAAGAAATACTAAACGAAGATCGCACACCTCCTCAAATAGGGGAAGACGATGACGAAGAAACGCAAACTCAAAAAACTGTCCTCGCAAATGAAATTAATGAGAATCTACAATTGCAGGCAGCTTACGAAAACGAAGCAGACAATGAATTGGTGACTGGCGGCTATAACGTTCACAGTACGATTGACTCTACCCTCCATCGTTCAATCAATCAAAGAATCAATGACACTCAAAGCTCCTTTGGTCAAACGCAAACAGCAACTTGGACAGATGATGACGGTGTTACACATACCGATGAATTCCCTGTACAAGTTGGAGGCACTTTAATTGAAAATGAAACGGGGCGAATCCTGGCTTTCGTCGGCGGCAGAGACTATGACATGAGTCACTTCAATAATGCCTTTGACTCGCACCGCCCGAGTGGTTCAGTGATGAAGCCTATCATTGGCTATGGCCCTGCTTTAGCAGAAGAAATCATTACTCCAGCGACAATCATACCTGATGAAGATTGGGTCGTTCCAAGTGGTAGTGGATCTCAGAACGTTACAAATATCTATGAGACCACTTATCAGTGGCGCGATGTACGTCATTGGTTGACCGTATCTCAAAATATTCCAGCTTCCAGATTGTATGTACAAATGCAAAATGAAGGTGTCAATATTGCCCACTACATTCGTTTGCTTGGCATAGGACCAGAATCTATAGGCGATCATGAATTTGCTCGCCCGTCCGCAGTCTTAGGAGGTTTCGATGGTGGCCCTACTGCTACTGAAATTGCTGGTGCCTATGCAGCCATAGGAAATGGCGGCGTATTTAATCAACCCTATGTAATCGAAAAAATTGAAACTTCTAACGGAGAAGTCATTTATGAACATGCATCAGACCCGGTGCGTGTGTGGTCAGCAGAAGTCAATTATATGTTGTATGATATTTTAAGAGACGTTACCGGACCAGTTGGAACGGGACGAATCCTATCCAATTATCTGAATGTTGATCTCGATTTAGCTTCAAAAACGGGAACATCTGATCGAGATAAAGATGTTTGGTATGCAGGAGTGACACCAAAAGTTTCTCTTACGACTTGGATGGGTTACCCAGATCAACGGTTTAGATTGCTAGATTATGAAGGCTTACGCCCCTCTTTTCGAAATATAAGAAACTGGGCCAATATAATGAATGTGGCTCTTGAGATAAGACCAGAAGCGCTGGGCTTAAATGAAACTCTTCCCCAGCCTGAGGGGATTACAACTGAATCTGTACTCACAGGCACAGGAATGAAAGCTGGCGAAGTTGACTTACCAAACAGGGATACCGTTCGAGTAAGCGGCGAAACGAAAACTGAAATTTTTAGCTCCGACAATGTACCTGGAACCACGACTTATGATTTTGCTCAAGGTGCTACGGATGAAGAACTAGCAGAATTTTGGTCAGAGCAACGAGGGAGCCCTGTGAATAATCGGGATTCTGATGAGGATGACGATGCAGACGAAGAGTCCAAAGCAGATGAAGACCAATCTGGTGAAAATGAAGATGAAAGTGAAAAAGAAGAATAAATAAGAAAAAATGGTAGACCTATTTAGCGGTCTACCATTTTTTATACGCACTTATTTAGTCGTCTCATTTTTTGTAATATTGAATGGAAGGACAATATGTGTTTCATCAGTCTCTTCATCATTCATTAATTTAGTCAGTAAACGCATCGCTACTGCACCTAAGTCATATAAGGGTTGAGTAACGGTTGATAATTTTGGACGTGAAAGATCAATTAGTGGCGAGTTGTTTGAAGAAATAATTTCAAACTCTTCCGGTACATTCACTCCGCGTTCAATCAGTTGATTCAACAATAGAATCGCTAACCGATCATCTTCAACAATTGCCGCGGTTGCACCTGCTTCTGTTACAATGGAAGCCAGGTCTAAGTCTTGGATAAGATTACGATCCGGAGCCACTTTGAAGACCAATGATTCATCAAATGGACGGCCAGCATTTTCCAAGGCTGCTTTATAACCCGCTAAACTCATATTTTGTTTAGCGGCATCGATGTCTAGACCAATTAACGCCACTTTTTCATTTCCATTGTCGAGCAATAACTGGGTAGTATTCGTAGCAGAAGCCTTATAATCAATAATGATGTTTGGTAATTCATTCTCTTCATCCACTGTACCCGCTAAAACGACAGGTGTGTCTACTCGATTAATCTCTTGACTCATTACATCACTTACTTGGTGCCCCATGAAAATAACGCCATCGACTTGTTGAGCGAGAAGTGTATCAAACACTTTTTTCTCTTTCTCTCTATCCCCATCCGAGTTCGCCAAGACAATATTGTAGTTATACATTGAAGCAATATCGTCAATCCCACGAGCAAGGGATGAGAAGTACAAGTTGGTCACATCAGGGATGATGACACCCACTGTCGTAGTTTTCTTACTTGCTAAACCTCTTGCTACGGCATTTGGTCGATAATTTAATCGATCAATAACATCCGATACTTTTTTTCTAGTTGTTGGTTTTACATTTGGGTTTCCATTCACCACACGCGAAACCGTCGCCATTGAGACGCCAGCTTCACGAGCGACATCATAAATGGTAACTGCTTGTTTGGCCATTTTTATTTCATTCCTTTACTTGAATTCATTTTTTAGTAAGGTAATTCTACCAGATGTTGAAAATATTTTCAATATAATTAAACGCTTTCATCCCCTAAATATCAATCCTTTCATGAAAACAGCTCTATGTAGCGGTTCTCGTTTTCATAAAAACATGTTATCATTTGATTAATTCACAACAAAGGAGAACAAATTTTATGAATGAACGATTAACACATCTTCAAGATTATATGATAGCTGAACAGATTGACCTTGTCTATTTAGACGACCCGACAACGGTCGCTTACTTTACAAATTTTGAAAGCAACCCTATGGAAAGAATCGTTGCTTACGTTGCATCGCAAACGGAGGACTTTTTATTTGTCCCCGGCTTAGAGCGTAAAGACGCTGCTGTCCAATCTTCAGTTGAACAGATTTATACGTATTCAGATGACGAAGATCCCTGGGCGATCATTGCCCTAGAAGCGAAAAAAATTGCCGGTCACATTCGTTCTTTTCGTGTAGATGAAGATACTCTTACTGTGAAACGCGCAAAACAACTCAGACAAGCTGTATTAAATGCGTATGACTCAAGCTATAACGTGCGATATGACGATATTGGTCCAATCATCGATCAAATGCGGGTCATCAAAATGGGTGATGAAATCGAAAAAATGAAAGTGGCTGGTCAATTAGCGGATGAAGCCCTTCAAATTGGGATAGATTTTCTTGAAGAAGGTATTACAGAAGAAGCAGTCGTTTCAAAAATTGAAATGGAAATGAAAAATCGTGGGGTTTCAGCTATGAGTTTTCCAACGATGGTCTTGTTTGGTGAGCATGCAGCAAGCCCACATGGTAACCCTGGAAACCGTCAATTAAAACAAAACGAATTTGTTCTTTTTGATTTAGGTGTTATTTATAACGGCTATGCGAGTGATATCACACGCACGGTTGCCTTTGGTGAAGTGGATGGACATAAGCAAGCGATTTACGAAGTAGTTTTAAATGCGCAAAGAACGGCTCAAGATGCTGTAAAACCGGGCATGCGTGCCGGAGAATTAGATCAAATCGCTCGCAAAGTCATTACAGATGCTGGATACGG
Source organism: Atopostipes sp. (assembly GCA_043425375.1). GTDB lineage: Bacteria > Bacillota > Bacilli > Lactobacillales > Carnobacteriaceae_A > Atopostipes. The sequence goes on along the minus strand of JBHWQC010000065.1, from coordinate 25,682 downwards.
GGAGTATTTCACGCACCGCTTAGGTCATGGTATTGGAAAAACAGCGCATGAATTTCCAAGTATTAACGGTCTAAACGACACTCTCTTAGAACCGGGTATGTGCTTTTCCCTAGAGCCTGGCATCTATATCCCTGGTGAGGTGGGCATTCGAATTGAAGATTGTGTGGTTGTGACCGAAGAAGGTTGCGAGGCTTTTACAACATTAGAAAAAGAATTAACTACTATCATCCGCTAACTATAAAAATGCAAAAAGCAGCTAGAAATTAAATTCTAGCTGCTTTTTAACTGGAGTTTCTTTACTCATTTATTCATTTTGTTCATGTTTTTGGACACTTCAGCTACTTCATCAATTTTGTCTTGAAACTTATTGGATGATGTTTTTTTCTTGAAAAAACCTTTTGTCTTTTTCGCTGCCTTATCTACTCCATCGCCTGCTACATCAAAGTAAGAAGAAGCTTTTTCACTTACATCTTCAGCAAGGTGTTGCCCTTTGTCTTTAGCAGTTTCTGCGTAGTCTGTGGCTTGATCCCATGCTTTATGGGTCGTATCACCAATGTCTTTTCTTAACTCTTTCCCTGATTTGGGTGCAAATAGTAAAGAAGTTAGAGCAGCAACAGCCGCACCTACTACTAGCCCCAGAATAAAGCCTTCTGTTCTATATTGATCTTTCCATTTTTGCATTTTTTTCACTCTCCCCTATCTCGTTTTTGAAGCTAATTCTTAAAGTCTTGAAACTTTTTCCCCAACTTTTCTAGAGATTCCGATTGTTGAGCCAGCTTTTGATTTGCCGCCAAGTTGGTCGGTTAAGTTACGGGTTGCATTGTTTAAATCAGACACCGATTCGCCTAAATCGCCAACTGCTTTGAACACCGGATCGGTCAAGCTGAGCTTTCCGTTGACATCATCTAATGTAGTATTCGATTTATTCAGTAAACCTTCTACTTCAACCAGTAAATGGTCTGAGTTTTTGGTAACAACAGTAATTGTTTTGTTGATTTCTTCAACTGTTGTATTCAGTTCACTAACAACGCTTCCCACTTTAAAGATTGTAATCGCTAAAGCTATCGCAAGAATCGCAAAAGCTACCGCAGCAATTAACCCAGCAATTTCTCCACCTGTCAAATTCATTCTTATCACTCTCTTTCTTTGTTATTAATTTATATGTTTAGCTTACCATTATGGCTTTGATTTTTGCAAATTATACAACACGAGTTTAGAGAATATTTAAGAGAAAAAACTGTATTTTGAAGATATTCTTGCTAAAATGAGAGGAGATTAACTTATAACTATACATACGAAAGGATTATTTATTTAATGAATTTATTATTTTATGCAACGGAAACGCTAGAGGAATTACCCCTTGAGGAAATTGAAAATCCGACATTTTTAGAACAATTAATTACGACCTTTAATTGGGAGACAGTATCCCGTCAGCTCTTCTTTACAGGGATTCGTGTCCTTTTTACTTTGCTCATCTTTTTTGCGATAAATGTTTTTACAAAGTGGCTTATTGAAAAAGTCTATAAACCGTATCTGAAAAGAAAGAGCCACCGAAAAAACCGCCAAGAAACATTGTATCGAATTACAAAAAATGTCTACCATACCATTTTCTATTTCTTTTTAATTTATACCTTGTTAGATATTTTAAATTTCCCTGTCGGTTCCCTCTTAGCTAGTGCGGGTGTTGCTGGTTTGGCTTTATCTTTGGGTGCTCAGGGCTTTGTTTCTGATCTGGTAAACGGAATGACGATTTTAAGTGAAAACCAACTAGATATTGGAGACAGCGTGACGATTGAAGAGATTTCTGGAACGGTTATGAATATTAATTTACGAACCACTCAAATAAAGGACTTTGATGGGACCATTCATTATATTCCTAATCGAGAAATTTTGATTATCAGCAACAAATCAAAAGGCGATATGCGTGCAATGATCGAAGTTAACTTATTTCACGATACGGATTTAGACACTGTACGATCGGTGATTACTGAAGTGAATAATCGCCTTGTACCTGAATTTCCAGAGATTACTGTTCCGCCAAGTGATATTTTATTTGCGTCAAATATGAAAGGTCAAATGGTTCTGCGTGTTATTTTATATACAGAAGCTGGACAACAGTTTGGTGTAATGAATAAATTTTATGAAGTCTATATTCAAGAATTAACAAAAGCAGGCATCGATTTGCCATATGGAGAATACGATATTGATTTAGAACGCTAAATAAGAAGACATCTTCTCGTCGACTGCGAGAAGATGTCTTTTTTATACATGTTCGATTTCTCTTTCTTCCACTTCATAAATCCGTTCAAAATTATGCACGATGCGGTTTAAACCGGTGAGTAATTCATGTCTGGTAATAATGCCAATAAGAACCCCTTCATCATCTACTACAGAGATAAAGGCGTTATGTATCAAAGTACGTAGAACGTCTTCCAATTCAAAAGCCATTGTGGTCACTGGAAAGTCTGTTGCCATTACTTCTTCTACTTTAAATTCAGCAAGCTGATCAAATTGAACATCCTCAATGTCTATAATCGCTTCCATAATCAAAGGCATAGAGATTAACCCTTTTAGCCTTGATTTGTGGTCAATCACAGGAACTACCGAATATTTATTTGAGGTCATCAGCAGCAGTGCATGGTCCAAAGTATTTTGATCCCCTACTACCGCCACTTCACTAGCCGGCTTTACAAGATCTTCTGCATCATTCACTAACATCTTTTCCATTCGCTCTGAAATCATAAGTACTGCCTCCCTATTTACATTATACGTCTTTAGTTAATTTAATTTTTGTGAAAGCTCATTCATTTCATTATGGTTCCAATCGTAATAACGAATAAAACGCTCATTCTCTTTCTCTTCATAAATCGCATAAGAACCTATTTTACTCTCTCCCCGCGGTTGAGTGATACTGCCCGGATTGATAAAATAAATACCATTTTGCTGGTCTACTTTTGCGACGTGGGTATGTCCATAAAAAACAATGGAGGCATTATTGGCTGATGCAACTTCCGCCATTGGCTTTAAATCTCGCTTTACCCGATGCTTATGTCCATGTAATAGAACAAAGCGATTATTTTCTATTTCTTCTACTCTGATTTGAGGAAAATTGTCTTCCCAATCCATATTTCCTTGAACAGTATTAAATGTTTCCCATACCGGGTGGTCCTCACCAAATTCAGAATCGCCACAGTGAAGCCACAAATCGATTTCCCCTTTATAAAGATGAATCAACTCTTTTAACGACGCTTCATCACGGTGGTTGTCACTTACAACTAATAGTTTCAACAGAATCCTCCCTAGCATTCAAATTATTTCGTCCTACAACCATTCATCTAAATGGGCTTCCAGCTGTTGTATAGCTTTTGCTCGATGGCTGATTTTATTTTTCTCTTCACTTGTCAGTTCTGCCATTGTTTTCTCTTTCTCAGGAATGTAAAACAATGGATCGTAACCAAATCCATTCTCTCCGCGCGGTTCTTTTAAAATTCTTCCATAGACTTTGCCTTCTACAAATAAAGGTTCTTTATCTGGTCCGACCAACACGAGGGAGCAAATAAAATTCGCGTCTCTATTCTCTGTTTCTAACTCCTTTAACTCTTGTAAGAGTTTTTGATTATTCTTCTGGTCATTTCCATGCTCGCCCGCATAACGAGCAGAATAGATACCTGGAGCGCCATCTAAAGCGTCCACTTCTAACCCCGAATCATCCGCCAGAACGATCGTCTCTAACTCTTTAGCTAAAACAGAGGCTTTTTCATAAGCGTTCTCTTTAAAGGTGTTGCCGGTCTCTGGAATATCTGGAATTTCTGGATGGTCAAGCAAGGTTTCTATTGCATAGCCATAAGCTTGAAATAGTCCTTCGAATTCTTTTGCTTTTCCTTTGTTTCGGGTTGCAATGATTATTTTTTTAGTTGCCATTTCCCTTAAGCTCCTCTAATGTAACTTCTTCTACGATAAAATTTTTATAATCGAGCCAGGTGTCTGCGGTTTGCTTAAAATCAGCTGCAGAACCCGTGGTAAAGAACTTGTGCTGCTTCGAATGACGTGTTGTTTCATTCAGCAACCGTTGTTCACTTAAATATTCTTCAACAGCTTTCGCGGTTTCTACACCTGGATCCACTAAGGACACATCTGTGCCGAAATAGTCCTGAATAATCGGTTGCAGTAGCGGATAGTGTGTACATCCTAAAACGAGAGTATCAATTCCCGTATTTTTGAAGGGACTTAGTTCTTTATCCACCACTTCTTTCGCATAGTCGCTTTCAAATTGATTTTTTTCTACAATCGCTACAAATTCTTGGCAAGCGACGCCAATGACTGTGGCTTTATTTTTTTTTGCTAAAATTTGTTTTTCATATTCTTTCGATTCAATCGTCCCCAAGGTTCCAATCACACCAATTTTATCGTTGGCTGTTTGTAAAACGGCAGCCTGCGTACCCGAAGCAATGACGCCAATCACTGGTATCGGTAATGCTTCTTTTAATGTTTCTAAGGCGGCCACCGTTGCTGTATTACACGCAACGACCAGCAGTTTAATCTTTTTCTCTGTTAAAAAGTTTGCAAGTTGGTGTGTAAATTTCCGGACTTCTTCCATTGATCTGGGTCCGTAGGGGTTTCGTGCCGAATCTCCAATATAATAAATTTGTTCATGAGGCAGCTGCTTCATGACTTCTTTTACAACTGTTAAACCTCCAACACCGGAGTCTAAAAATCCAATGGGCTGATTATTCATAGTGCACCTCATCATTTACTTTTGCCTGTTTCATACACTCTTATTCTACCAAAAAAAGCATCAAAACGGAAATTCGACTAACCAAGCGAAAATCTCTTGAACAGATGAAAATTATCTGCTCAAGAGATTATTGTTTTATTATTGGGTTTTCAGCCATCTTTCAAAAGCTTCTTTTTGCTGATTGTGCATTATTCTTTGCTTAATCCATCCCTTATTGGGTGAAAATAAAAAGGTAAGGAAAGCAGTAATTCCGGTAACGACAGCAAGCATGCCTGCTAATGAGACATCCAAATAACGGGCAAAAGTAATTCCGACGACACTGTTAACGATGGCAAACAGGACAGCTATTCCAAGCATCTTCTTTAAATGATTGGTTAACAGATAAGCACTCAATGCAGGCCCGACCATAAAGCCCACGACTAAGATTGAACCTACCGCATCATAAGCCCCGACAGCGGTTAATGACACCAGCCCCATTAAACCATAATGCATCAATGCAGGTGAAATGCCAATGACTCCCGCATAAACAGGATCAAAGGTGGTGACTTTCAACTCTTTAAAGAATAAATAAATAAAGAGGAAGTTCAGGCTTAAAATAATCAACATTGACCACAAAGATTCTGGTCCGAAATCCAGTCCAAAGAGTGTCACGCGACTAAAAGGGGCAAAAACGAGTTCTCCCATCAAGACTGAATCTGTATCTAAATGTACATCTCCCGCATAACGAGTAATTAAGATAATGCCTAAACTAAAAAATAGTGGAAAGGTGATCCCTATGGCCGCATCACTGCTCATTAATTCTGTTCGTTGCAGCGATTCAATCAACCAAACCACAATCAACCCTGTAATCGTCGCCCCAATAATGAGCAAAGGAGAATTTAGATCTTGGGTAATAAAAAAACCAAGGACAATCCCAAGCAAGACAGAATGGGTAATAGCATCTGAAAGCATTGTCGTTCCTCGAATCACAAGAAATACACCCGGTAAAGCACAAGCAACGGCGACGACAATCGCCACTAAATAAATATCTAACCACATATCCATCTACTCCTTATCTCGTTACATTTTGGTCAAGTATTCTTGCATATTTCTTTTTTTGCAATCGATGCTCTCGTCTTGTTGCTAATATTCCTCTTTGAGGCGCAAATAAAAGACTTACAAAAATAATCAGACTTAAAACGACGACAATCGTTGGCCCTGTTGGAATCTGTGCATATAAAGAACTCATTAATGTGCCTGTAAACCCTGATACCATGCCAAAGATTCCAGATAAAGTCACCATAATCCCTAACCGATTGGTCCACTGTCTCGCAGCTACTGCTGGTCCAACAAGCAGGGCACTCATCAGGATCACCCCAACGGACTCCAAGCCCAATATGATGGTAATCACCATAATCATTGAAACTAAAAAACGAAGAAAACGAGTGTTAAAGCCTAACGTTTTTGTGTATTGGGGATCAAAAGTTAATATTTTTAATTCTTTCCAAAAAAGTAAGATTAAACCGATACCTATTATTGTCGCTATCAATAATACCTGCACATCTCGAATTAACATAGAAGAAGCTTGGCCATAAATAAAATTTTCTATCCCCGCCTGATTAGCATTTGGCGAACGCTGAGCGAAAGTCATTAACACTAAACCGAAACCAAAGAAACTCGATAAAATAAGAGATAAGGCATTATCAAACTTTACTTTATTCCCTTGATTCATCCATTGAATGATAAAGGTAGCTAAGAGTCCACTGATTAAAGCTCCTGTGAGTAAAAAAGCCCATTCTTTTCGGCCAATGATTAAAAAACCAAGGATGATTCCTGGAAGTGCTGCATGGCTCAACGCGTCACCTAGTAAACTTTCTTTTTGCAGGGTTGTAAAAGAACCAATCACACCACTCATTAAACCTAATATTCCAGTCCCTAAGGCAACAATTTGAAAGGTATAGTCGGATAAAACGAGTAAGATTTCTTCCATCATCCCTCTTCCACTCCTTGCGCATTATGGTCGCGTCGGTAGGTTTCTTCAATGTATTCCTCTATAAAGATTTCTTCTGTCGGTCCAAAAGCAACCACTTCTTTGTTTAAGAAAAGCACTTCATCAAAGTATTCTTCCACCGTCTGTAAGTCATGGTGCACCACTACGACCGTTTTATTCTCCTCGACCAATTCGCGAAGCAAGGTGATAATGACTTTCTCTGTTTTAATGTCGACGCCAGCAAAAGGCTCATCCAAGAGATAAATCTTCGCTTCTTGTGCTAAAGCTCTTGCTAAGAAAACACGCTGTCGCTGCCCACCGGAGAGCTGACTAATTTGACGGTCTTTATACTCTAGCATGCCGACTTGAGCCAATTTTTCTTCGGCCATTTTAACATCCGCTTTTTTTGGACGTTTGATCCAACCTAAATGCACGTAGCGGCCCATTACCACGACATCCAAGACGGTCGCCGGAAAATCCCAATCTACGGCTGTTTTTTGCGGAACATAGGCAATGTGTTTTTGCACATCTTTGAATGCTTGCCAGGTGTGATTGACTCGAAAAGTGACCTCTCCAGAAATAGGTTTAATTAAATCAACCATTGTATTGAGGAAAGTTGATTTCCCCGCTCCATTTGGTCCTATAATCGCCGTTAATTTACCTTTCTGAAACTGGGAAGTGATATTCCAAATTACGGGTTGCGCGTGATAAGCTACAGTCATATTTTCAACATTGATGGCTTTTTCTTCCATACATCTCTTCCTTTTATTCTCTTCTTTTTATTTAAGTGCATCGACAATTGTATCAATATTATGTTTATACATTTTTAAATAGGTTTCTGCATCTTGCGAAGAATCCCCTAAAGCATCGGAGAATAACTCCCCGCCAATTTCTACGTGCCAGCCTCTTTGTTGGACAGCTTCTTGCAGAGCCTCGATGGTACGCGTTGGGACTGACGTTTCAATGAAAATTGCTTTGATTTCATTCTCTACAATAAACTGCGCGAGATTACTGACATCGCGTGTACCTGCCTCTGTTTGTGTGTTTAACCCTTGTAGCCCGACAACTTCAAAGCCATATTCTTCGCCAAAATACTTAAAAGCATCATGGGCGGTAATCAAATAACGGCTTTGCTCTTGCACTTCTTCCACCCGGTTGCGAATATAAGTGTCTAGCATTTGCAGCTCTTCTTGGTACTGCGCATTGTTTTCTTCATAATAATAAGCATTCTCTGAGTCATAGTCGCTGAGTGAGGCTGTGACATAATCGGCAGTTTCTGCCCATAATGGTACACTAAACCAAATATGCGGATCCATATGTAAATCTTCTTCATCAGAATCAAGAATGGCCATTTGGTTTATTGCCTCTTCCATAACTAACACTGTCTTATCTAAATTTTCTAATTCACTAAAGACACGACCCATTTGTCCTTCTAAATCCATGCCGTTGTAAGCTACAATCTCTGCTTGGAACATTTTATCCACATCAGATGCAGAAGCTTGGTAACCGTGTGGGTCAATCCCCGGTCCCATAAGGCCTTCTATTTGGATTCGGTTTCCCCCGATAATCTCAAGTAAATCTGTAATCATTGTAGTAGTTGCCACCACATTAATTCTTCCATCATTCGAGTCAGTCGCATCGTTGGTAAATTCCCTGCATCCAACAAGAACGAATAATACAAGGAGTAGGTTTCCAATGAAACTCGCTTTCTTTTTCACTATTTGCCACATAAAAATGTCCCTCTCAGTTTATCAATCATCTCTAAAATTATATTTTTAGCTTACACTAAACTTTTAATTAAGTCAAACTAATACAGGGAATTAGAATCCCCTCATCTTTTATGAAACGATTGATTTTAACCCCTTTTTCCTATAATCTAGTAAGGAGCAAATTGATTGTTTTTTCTAGGAATATGGGGGATTCTTAGAACAAAAATGACAAGGATAGTTTAAGGAGAGTTAAGAATGAATAATCGAAGAAATAAAGCAATCTATAAACAATGGTGGTTTTGGGGAGCCCTTGTTGGTTTAGGACTTGCTGTCTATTTTATTGCAAATATTGATAATCTTGGGGGCAATCGTGAATTTGATCCTAATAGAGGAATTCACGCTTATACACGTGAAATTGGTTCTGGAACACGTACCGCTTTTACCGAAATCACAGGTCTTGTGGATGAGAATGGAGACGATATTATATCACCTTATGCGACAGTTCAAAATACAACCAATGGATCAATGCAGGCAGTTGTTGGTGATATGTATGGAATTAGTTATATTTCACTAGGCTCATTAAATGATACGGTCAAAGCCATTTCTGTTGAGGGAGCAGAACCCACAGCAGAAGATATTCAAGCTGGTGATTACACGCTCATTCGTAATTTCAGCGTGGTCTACGGGCAAGAGTTGAGTGAGGTTGCCCAAGACTTTTGGGACTTTATGTTCTCCGCCCAAGCCCAAGAAATTGTTTCTGATACCGGGTATGTTTCAGTTGAGCCAGACGCACCAGAATATGAAGCTTCTGGGATGTCAGGTAACGTCAGCATTGTCGGGTCCACCTCTGTTGAACCTACCATTTCTCGTTTTGCAGAAGCTTATACGGATTTGAACCCAAATGTCACGATTGATATCACAGCTCCCGGTTCTGGCGCAGGAATTACTTCGGCGATTGATGGCACTTCAGACATTGGTATGACATCACGAGATCCAGATGAAGGTGAAATGGCAGAACTGATTGATTCACAACCTATCGCAATTGATGGAATTGTCTTAATCGTCAATAACAAAAATCCAATTGAAAATTTAAACTTGGAAGAAATCCAAGGCATTTACTTGAATTATTTTGACGCTTGGAATGAAGTCATCGAGGAGTAGCAATTAATAAATAACAAACTGGCTAAGTGATTTCAAAAATGAACGGCAAAAAAGCAGCTGACCTGAGCGGTCAGCTGCTTTTTCCTTACATACGTTTATACGTACTGGCTTAGAATTTCTTCAATTTGTTCTTGCGAGTGGTAACCAATTAAGCTATCCACGACTTCGCCGTCTTTTTGGATGAGTAACGTTGGAATACTCATAATTCCAAACTGACGAGCAGTTTCTGGGTTTTCATCAACATCCATTTTGTAGTATTGAACCGTTCCATCCGATTCTTCGTCTAACTGTTCAATGACTGGTGATTGCATTTTACAAGGGCCGCACCATTCTGCCCAAAAGTCCGTTAACGTTACGCCACTTTTTGTTTCTTCAACAAAGTTTGCATCTGTAATATCTTTTACCATCTGTAAATCCTCCTAAAATCTTTACACTCTTATATTTCCATTCAGAAAATAGTTTAGCACATCCAAAGACCAATTTCCAAAAAACTGTCTTAATTTCGAGAGTTTATTTCAAAGAAACAATCGTTGCGCCTGTTCCGCCTTGGTTGGCTGGGGCGGTTTCATAACTGCTGACACGTGGATATTTTTTTAAGGCTTCATGCACCGCGCTGCGGACGGCGCCTGTTCCATGGCCATGAATAATTGTGACTTTTTTGTAGTTGGCAAGTAGAGCTTGATCCAAGTACTGATCCAACTTTGACAAGGCTGCTTCGACCCGCTCACCTCGTAAATCCAATTCTGGACGGACCGAGCTTACTGACCCCCGATAAGTAGTGGTCGTTTTCTCTTGTTCTTGTTCGGTCACAAGTAAATCCTCTTCGGGCAATCGCATCTTCAACATTCCCATTTGAACGACCCAATCATCATCCACTTTTTCAACCAGTGTGCCTTGTTGCCCCAAGGACTGCACTTTCACACTCTGCCCTTCTTTTAATGCCTTTTTGTCTTTTTCACGCTGGAGCACTTTATTCTCTTTCAAGCGTGCTTCTTCATGTCTCAAGTCGGAAAGTTGTGTCTGCGCATCGATAAATTCATGCTCTTTCACCCCTTGGCCGCTGCCGCTTTCCAACTGCTTTTGTCGCAAGTCCTCAATAATCGCATCCGCTTTTTTCTTTGTTTTCTCCACAATTTCATTCGCTTCTGCTTGTGCCTGCTTTTTCAACTGGTCTTTTTCTTTTTGATACGCCTCAAACTCAGCTTTTAATTCACTATGGAGTCTCTGCGCCTCAAGCAATTTCTTCCGCAAATCTTTCGAGCTGCGTTCAGCTTCTTTTTGCTTATTGTCCAAATCTTGAACCATTTCATCCACACTTTGGCTGTCACTGCTCATTAAATCTCTTGCCGTATCAATAATAGCATCTTGCATCCCGAGACGACGGGCAATTTCAAAGGCATTACTGCGTCCAGGGATTCCTAGCTTAAATTTATACGTCGGTTCTAATGTGTCGATATCAAATTCCATACTGGCATTAACTGTTTCTGGACGGTTATACCCATAGAGCTTTAATTCTGGATAGTGAGAAGTAATCATGGCATAACTGCCAATAGCTCCAATCGTATCCAAAATCGAAATCGCTAACGCTGCCCCTTCTTGCGGATCCGTTCCCGCACCCAACTCATCAAATAAGACCAAACTGTTTTCATCAATTTCTGCTAAAATTGAGACAATCGTTGTTAAATGAGAAGAAAAGGTCGATAAACTCTGTTCAATCGACTGTTCATCCCCAATATCAGCGAGTACATGATTAAAGACGCCAATCGTACTCTCCACTTCCGTTGGCAAATACAAACCCGATTGACCCATCAATTGCAAGAGTCCAAGAGTTTTTAAAATAACCGTTTTACCACCCGTATTTGGACCGGTAACAACTACTGTTTTGTAGTTCTCGCCAAGGAGAATATCATTTTCAACAATTTCATCCTCTGGAATAAGTGGATGGCGCGCCCCGTATAATTGAATATGGTTATGCTCATCTACTCTTGGACGAGTCGCTTTCAGCTCTCTCGCATAACGCGCTTTGGCTTGAATGACGTCAATCGCAATTAAGAGGTTCAGATTGGTTAAAATTTCGTTGCTATAAGGTAGAATTTCTGCACTCAATTCCGAAATAATACGCTCAATTTCAACGCGTTCTTCACTTTGGAGTTGTTTCAAATGGTTGTTTAAATCCAGGACACTTTGGGGTTCTACAAAGACCGTCTGTCCTGAAGAGCTCTGGTCGTGTACAATTCCACCAAAGACACCGCGGCTATCGGCTTTTACCGGAATCACGTAACGATCATTTCGCATGGTGATAATACTATCCGTCAGATATTTGGCTTGAGACCCGCGCACAATCTGGTTCAATTTCTCACGAATATTTCCCTCCGCTTGCCGCATGGAGGTTCGAAGGGATTTTAGTTTGGAACTGGCAGCATCTAAAATTGAACCGCCTTCCGTTAACGTGCGATAAATTTTTCGTTCGAGTTGAGAAAGGACAACGATTTGATCGGTTTTATGATAGAGTTGCTTTAATTCAATCTCTTCCTCTTTTAAATCTACAAAAAACTCATAAATTTCACGAGCTCCTTTAATTAACTGGCCGATTTGTACGATTTCTTGTCCCGATAAGATTGCACCAATTTCCATTCGTTTCATATGCGGACGTATATCCACAAATGCCCCAAGAGGGATCCCATCTTTTAATCGGTACAGTGTGACCGCATCATCAGTTTCTTCAAGCAGTTTTTTTACTTTCAGCCGGTCTTTTGAAGGAAGAATCTGTTGGACTTTTTCTCGTCCTAAATCAGAAACCGTATGACCGCCTAATTGAGCAATGATTTTTGGGTATTCTAATGTCTTCATCGATTTAATATCAATTTGTTTCATTCAACGTTCACTCCATTACTTTTGCATAAAAAAGGATGTCGCTAAGCAGATATCCCTATTTGCTGCAACACCCTTTAGACTTTATTCTGAATTTTCTCCGGTTAGTTCTTCGTTTGGTTCTGCTGGCGGTAATATTTCAATCGCTGGTTTTTCTTGGCTGGCTTCCTTATGCACGTCCACAATAAAACGTTGGTAGGCGTTTTGGGATAAAACGGGGGTTTGGGCGATAATTCTAGTCGCAAATGAACTGTCCAATAAACGACTTTGTATAAAATCGAAAGGCAGCGTCGTTAAAAAGAATAGAATGTAAAAGACGCCAATGTAATTGACAAACAAGCCCAAAACAGCTCCTCCAATCCCACTTAACGGCTCAGGGGCTCTAAAGTGATCCAAGGTGTAGGAAAGTAAGCCCGCAAGAAAACGTACAATCCCCCAGCCGACCACTAGAAGAATGAGAAAGGAAAACAAGTCATAATAGGCATAGTCCATACTAAACATAAACTGTTCTTCATAAAATGGATATGGATTTGATTCCGGTGCAAAAGGTGTAGAATAAGGAATAAGAAGATATACAAAGTCACTGAATGGCTTATAGTATACCATCGCCGCTAAAAAAACAATGGCATAACCAATCGTTTGAATTAGTTGACGAATAATCCCTCTTTGATAACCAGCATAAGCTCCTATACACAACACCAACACTATCAGTAAACTAACCATAATGACTTCTCCTCAAGCAACTAGCTGTTTTTTTGCTTTTCTAATTGTTTTATCTTTTCTTCTAAAGCTATCATTTGTTGATGGCTTTCTATTTGACCTGAAATGGCATTTACAGCGACAAGAATTGCTTGCTCTTCTTTAGACAGTTTGGACGAGAGCGCGTTTAAATCCTTTAATTGTTTGTTTAATGTTTCAGCGACGAGTTCAATGTGTGCAGCCGACTTATCGCCAACAATCGTATATTCTTTGCCATTGATTACAACTTTGGTTCTTCTCTTCTCATTCGCCATCTGCACACACTCCTCACTTTATTATTCACTCTCTTATAATAACAAAAATTGAGTGAGAATTCACTACTTAACGGATTTCTACCTTAAACTCTTCAATTAAAGCTGCTTTAACTGCTTCGAATGCTTCATTTACCTCATCTTCTTTCAGGGTCGCTTTTGGATTGACATAGTAAAGAGAGTAAGCCATTGATTTTTTACCTTCTTCAAGGTTGTCTCCTTCGTATAAATCAAATAGCTGAATCGCTTGTAAACGACTGCCGCCATTTTCAGAAATGACTCGTTCAATGTCAGCATGAGAGACATCTTCATCCACAAGTAAGGCAATATCTCGTGAAGAACCTGGGTAACGATTCATCATCGTATAGGCAATCGGTTCTTTCTCCGCTTGGACTAACTGGTCTAAAGACAGTTCAAACACAAACGTATCTTCTAAATCATTTGCACTTGCTTCTGAGGGATGTAATTGGCCGACATACCCTATTAATTCTTGGCCTAAATAAATATTCGCCGTCCGTCCTGGATGCATCCCTTCGCGGTCAGCGGCTAATACATAGGCTACTTCTTCTCTAAAGGCATACTTTTCAAGCAAGGCTTCAACGATTCCTTTCATCGTAAAGAAGTCGAGAGGTTCCCTATCTCCTAACCAATTTTTGCCGCTTTCGCCTGTTAACAAGCCTGCAATATGTGTATATTCAGTTGGCTGATCTTCAGAGGCTTTGTAAAAAACATGTCCCACTTCATAGAGGGCAATTTCAGAGACTTGGTGCGCATGGTTATAACGAGCATTCTCAATTAAACCGCTGACTAAGTTTTGCGTCAAAGCCACTCGATCTTCACTCATTGGGTTACTTAAGCAAACAAGTTCTCCTTCATGAATCGCATATTTGGCTGCTTTTTTAGCAGTGGTTAAGGAGTAAGAAATCGCTTCTTGCAGACCGCTGCCTTCTAGCAGTTCACGCACCTTACGTTTGGCTCTTTGAGCTACAGTTAACTCACCTGGCGTAGACTCTGTGACAGGTAAAGTCACTGGAATATTATTATACCCATAAATTCGAGCAATCTCTTCAATTAAATCTTCAGCAATTTCTATATCCCAACGACGGGGTGGAATATTGGCAGATATCTTTCCATTTTGAACCGAGTTTTCAAAACCTAAACGTGTCAAAATGTTTACTATGTCCTCTTCTGATAAGTCTGTTCCAATTAGCCCATTCACTTTAGCAAGTGTCGTTTCAACAACTACATCTTCAGCGTCTGCATGAACCGCTTCAGCGGTGCCGCTGATAATAGTACCGCCGCCGAGTTCTGCCATTAAATGCGCTGCTAAATCAGCAGCATCTTGAACAGTTGCATAATTTACGCCTTTTTCATAGCGACTGCTGGCTTCACTGCGTAAATTCAACTGGTTAGCTGTTCGGCGAATTAAGACGGGTTTAAAAATCGCTGACTCAATCGCGATTGTTTTTGTCTCGTCTGTAATTTGTGAATTAGCCCCACCCATTACACCGGCTAAAGCCACCGGTTTTTGACCATTTGTAATCACTAAATTTTCAGGAGATAATTTCCGTTCTTGGTCGTCTAAAGTTGTTAAGACTTCGCCTTCTTGAGCCCGGCGGACATGGATTTGATTTGATTCTAATTTTTCGTAATCAAAGGCATGCAAGGGTTGACCAAATTCCAGCATGACATAGTTGGTAATGTCGACGATTAAATCAATGGGGCGAATACCCGCGTGCATTAATTTATGCTGCATCCATAGTGGACTTTCGTCAATGGTTACATCTTTGACTAAACGCATTTTATAAATAGGTGTATCTTCTGGATCTTCTACAGAAATCGACATATAATCTTCAACCGACTCTGAAGGATCCTCTGTCAATTCAATGGCTTCAAAAGAGGGTATTTGCTCTAACAAAGCCCCTGCTTCATGAGCGACACCGCGCATACTCAATGCATCTGCTCGGTTTGGCGTTAAATCAAATTCAATAATGGTATCATCCAGCCCCAGATATGGCAGTGCGCTTGCACCTACTCTTGCATCATCCGCTAAGATGAAAATCCCGTCTTCTGCATATTTAGGAATAATGGAATCCGAGAAGCCTAATTCGTCAAGAGAAGCAATCATTCCTTGAGACGCATTCCCCATAATTTCAGCTTCTTTAATTTCAAAATCATCAGGAAGCACAGCGCCCACTTTAGCAACGACAACTTTCTGCCCTTGTGCTACGTTTGGCGCTCCACAAACGATTGGGAGTATCTCCTCCCCAATATTTACAGTCGTTTTCATTAAATGATCCGAACCTTCAATTGGCTCACAAGTCATTACTTCACCGACGACTAAATTTGATAAAGAGCCGCCTAATCGATTCATGCCGTCGACTTCTAAGCCGCCTAATGTGAACCTTTCAGCCATTTCATCCGGCGAAACTTGCGATAAATCGACATATTCTTTCAACCAATTATAAGAAATTAACATTATTCTGCCCCTTCCTGACTAAACTGACTTAAGAACCGCTGATCGTTTAAGTAGAAGTGACGAATATCATCGACTCCATACTTCAACATCGCCATCCGATCTGGACCCACACCAAATGCAAATCCCGAATACTTTTCCGAGTCTACATGGCTCATTTCAAGAACATTTGGATGAATCATCCCTGCTCCTAATATCTCAATCCAGCCTGATTGCTTACAAATATTACAGCCGGCCCCGTCACATTTAAAACAACTCACATCGACTTCCACAGAAGGCTCAGTGAACGGGAAATAGCTGGGTCGGAAGCGGACATTGCGGTCGGAGCCAAAAATCTTTTTAGACATGACTTCCAATGTTCCCATCAAATCCGACATCGTGATGCCTTCGTCGACCACGACTCCTTCAATTTGGTGGAATTGATGCGAGTGAGTCGCATCATCTGAATCGCGGCGGTACACTTTACCGGGACTGATCACTTTTAAAGGTCCTTTTGAGTAATCATGTGCTTCAATCACTAACGGCTGCACCGCGGATGTTTGCGTGCGCAGTAAATACTGGTCATTAATATAAAAGGAATCCTGCATATCTCGCGCCGGGTGATCTTGCGGCACATTGACCCGCTCAAAGTTTAAATAATCCGAAACTACCTCTGTTCCCTCGACAATGTTATAGCCCATGCCTAAGAACAAATCTTCCATCTCTTCCATCACTTGATGAATGACGTGGGTTTGCCCTTTTTTTACCTTACGACCTGGTAAAGTCACATCAATCGTTTCTTCTTGCAATTGCTGATTTAACGCTTCTTCTTCTAAAACTTCTTTTTTCTCCGCAATGCGTGTCGTTAAATCATCTCGGATTTCATTCGCTAATTTTCCAATCACTGGACGTTCTTCTTTACTTAGATCGCGCATTTGTTTTAGTAAATCGGTCAATTGCCCTTTTTTTCCTAACAATTGCACACGTATGTCTTCTACTTCTTTCAGTGACTCACTTTCTTCAATCTTAATGCTTGAAGCTTGTGCGAGTTCTTCTAATTTTGTTTTTAAATCCCCTTTCTTCTTCCTTCCAGCGTAAAATAAAAAATCCCGTTCCTTATCCAACGGGACGAGATTAGACGCGGTACCACCCTAGTTCAATAAGAAGTGAAACTTCTTATTGCACTTGAGATTGCATAACGGCGCAAACCGGGCAGAGACCATCGTATTCGAAATTTTTATTTAAAAGTGACCATTTCGAGCGACAAAAGTGAATTTCACTTACCTTTCCTATAAATACTTTCAGTTCTTGTATTTATTCCCTGTAAGGCGTAAATAAGTTACTCGTTTTTGTCTTGATTCAATTATTCAATTTTAGACAAAGACTATTATACCAGATAAATTTTGAAAATGGTAGCGGAGTTTACATTAACTGAATCAAAACGGTCGCAATGACAAAATAAATCAGTAAACCCAGCGTATCATTAATTGTTGTAATAAAGGGACCGCTTGCTACAGCTGGATCAAAATTCAACTTACGAATGATATCTGGAATCAACGTCCCAATTACAGCAGAGACTGCTATCGAGAAAAAGATAGAGACACCAACTATAAACGACAACATGATATCGCGGTAAAGAATCAAAACAATAAAGAAAATGACGACACCTGATATACCGCCAAGCAATAGACCCGTTTTTAATTCGTCTGTTAATATTTTTCGGATGTTGGTATCTTCATCTTCGTTCATCATATTACGCAAAGATACCGCTAACGATTGCGTCCCGACATTTCCCGCTGTTGCCATAATCAACGGAATAAAAGCAGCTAGAGAAACTACCGATGCCAAGGTGGACTCGAAAAAGCTGATTAGCCCACCAGAAACCATACTTAAAAAGAGCAGAATGATAATCCATGGGGCGCGCTGTCTGGCAGCGGTCACTGGACTTGAGCCGCCCGTTTCTTCGCCTTTCGTCGTCGTAATTCCCGCAAATTCGTGGAAATCTTCTTCACGTTCTTGTTCGACAACGTCCATAATGTCATCAACTGTAATAATTCCAACCAATCGATCGTCATGCGTAGTGACGGGAATGGCAAGTAAATCATAATCTTGAATTACTCTTGCTACATCTTCTTGGTCTTCGGTCACCTTTACGCTGACTGCCCGCTGGTTCATGATATCTTTTACCTGCGTATCTTCTGAAGTCAACAATAAATCACGTAAAGAGAGAACGCCGACTAAGTGATGGTTTTTATCCACAACATAGAGGTAATAAATGGTTTCTGCGCGTTCACCAAAGTCTCGAATGCGTTGGATGACTTCTTTTGATGTCAATTCTTCCAGAATATAAAAATATTCCTTGGTCATAATCGAACCAGCAGTTTCCAGTTCATAAGACATAACCTCTTGGAGCCGCTTGTATTCCGTTTCATCCATTTGTTTTAAAATCGCATCAAAATCTTCAACATCCGCCAACAGTACAAAGTTTGCTAAGGTATCCGTAGGCAAGTAGTCAAAGACAGATACCATAAATTTTTGCGGCAAATAGGTCACGGCATCTTTTTGGTCTTCGACATCCATCCATTCGAAAATTTCTGCAAATTCCTCTGGCGATAAAAAATCAGAAATTTTACGTTTTTTTTCTGGATACAATAAATGAAAAAGTTCTTGTTGGTCCCGCTCATGTAAAGTTAAAAAGGATTCGCGGAATTGCTCGCGGTCCCCTTCTTTAACATAGCGGAATAAATCTTCATAGTATTCTTCCCGTTCGGCTAAATTTTCTATCATCTCTCCAACTCCCCGTCATCCTCAGTTATCTTTTTTATATAAAGTGTTTCATAGGTGCTTACTTTTTAATTGTAACAAATATTTGCTTTTACTTCCCCTGTTTTGCTGGAGAAACAAAAAGGATTGTAAAAAGTAAAAATAAGCCCCGAAAGTGATGATCTTCGCGCACAATCCTTCTTATAGGATTGATATCGTTCTTTGCTGTTGTTCCTACCACCAGATCTTTTTTTCTCCCAAGAGTGAGGGCACAAAAAATCCTCCGCCATCGCTTAAGATAGACAGAGGATTTCTAAATTTGTTTAATGAATGTAAGAACTTAAGCGGTAGTTGTTACTTTTGCCTGTACGCGGTCAATAAGTTCTTTTGCCCAGTCACGTGAAGGTTTTGTTACTTCTGAAATCGCACAATACTTGTCGACCATTGAAACAATAAAACTTTCTTGATAACGTGGGAATCGGATTTTAAACGTACATAAAAACATGTGCTTTAAAATAATATCTTTTTCAACTTTATTTAAGTCTGTAATTTTTTCTGCATTTTTTAAAGCAATTTTGGGATGTGCACAATTATGAGATCCAAGCCCTAGCATCTCTACTTCTTCCCGTTCTTCTAAGAAAAAGTCATGTAAAAGACCCGCTCTTGCAGTTGACACATAGTCTAAATTCATTGATTTAGCTACTTTGTAGCTGACATACGATACAAAGAGACTATGTACGAGACGCGTTGTATAATGATGATGTGTAATGTCGTCTAATTGTTGCAGCTTTTTATTTTTCAGTAAGTCTCCAACAATGCTCATATATTCCTTATCGTTTTCCCAAGTAGCACGAACGAATTCCATCAACATTCTCCTTTTAATTTAGTGGATATTGGAACGATTCATCTCGTTTGAAAAATCATAAGATGATTTAATTTCTTGGAACAGTTCTTATTATACAGTATTAGGGGAGAATTTAAAGGGATTTTCGTTAATTTTCTGAAAAAATAGCAAATCTTAAGGTTTCCTTAACCTTATACCAAAACTTTTTAATACCCACTCTCAAGTTCAACGAGGTTTTTAGGCAACTCTTTTTCTTGTTGGAATGCCTTGAAATTTTCGTTAAATATTGGATATAGGTGTTTTGGATAATTTTCAACCCGTCCGGCAATATGAGGGGTCATCACGATTTTCTCATGCGTCCAAATGGGATGTCCTTTTGGTAATGGCTCTTGTTCAAAGACGTCCAATCCAGCAAAGAATAGTTGTCCATTGTCCAACGCCTCCAGCAGTGCTTCTGTATCGACTGTTTCTCCGCGACCGACATTAATGAAAATGGCACCCTCTTTCATTTTAGAAATAAGGTCTTTGTCAAATAGATGTTTTGTTTCTTTCGTCGCTGGTAAAATATTTACCACGATATCCGCTTCGGCAATCACCTCTGCTAAATCTTCTTGCACATACTGCTTGTCCATATGCTTAACTGTCCGGCCGCTTCGATTAATCCCAATTGTTTGCATGCCAAAACCTTTGGCCACTTGCGCCAGATGTTGGCCAATATTTCCAATCCCGACAATCATCATTGTTTTTCCATGCAATTCATACAGGTTCTTCTCATCAACCCATTCTTCCTTTTGCTTATTGTAAGCCGCTTTAACGATTCCGCGTGTGTAACCCAGCAACAAGCCTATCGCCGATTCCGCCACTGCATACGTATGGATGCCGCTACCACTGGTCAACAGGATTCCTTTTTCTTCAAACAATTCAAGCGGCAACTCGTCCACTCCCGCAAAAGGATACTGCACCCATTTCAGCTGACTGCCTTCATCTTCGATAAATGGAAGAAGACCATCCGACCATCCCAAGACGATTTCCAATTTGTCTGCTTGCGCTTCATCAAGCGAGTCGATAATTTCATAATCGACCGCCGTTTTTTCCAGTTCTTTCATTTGATCATCGAGTAGTTCAAAAAGAATTAAGATTTGTTTTGTCATGACGACCCCTTCTTTCTTATTCATTTAATTGAAACATTAAAAGACTTGCTGCAATCGCTACGTTTAAAGATTCCGCTTGGCCTCTCATTGGAATGTACACATTTTGATCAATAAAACCTAATAATTCTGGTCGAATACCCGCGCCCTCATTGCCGACGACTAAGGCAAAGGGGGTGTTGTAGCTAAGTTCTTTATAAGACGACGCTTCCAGATTTAAAGCCGTTCCTAAAATGGGATAGTCGTTGGATTTAAATGCAATCATAAAGTCCTCAAGGACACCTTCGTAAATTTCTAAATGAAAATGACTGCCTTGCGCTGCACGTAAGGTTTTTGAATTGTATAAATCAACTGTTCCTTTTCCTAGAAAAACCCCTTGAAAACCAGCTGCGTCCGCCGTCCGAATCATAGTTCCCACATTTCCCGGATCTTGAACCGCATCAACTAATAAAAAGGGTCCGGTAATTTCTTTTGGAAAGGTTTGTTTTTCGATAGCCAATTCGGCATAAATACCTTGACTTGTTTCTGTATCACTAATTTCTTTAGCTACATCTTCAGAAAGCACGGTTAAGTTGTTCTCGTTCACATCTAAGGCGCTAAAGTCTTCTTCTTCCAACACATCTTCTCGCACCATAATATGTTGTATATGATCTGCCCGATATTTAAGCGCTTCTTCGACTAAATGATAGCCTTCAATCAAATAGCGATTCTTTTTCTCGCGTTCACGGCGGGTCAATAATTTCTTCCAGTCTTTGATTTGTTGATTATTTGTTGATGTAATATGATGCATCATCCTTCACCTCTTACCTTTCCTTTCAATCATACATTTTTCAAAGACTAATTGCATTAAAAAACACATCAAATAATTTTTCAATCATTTAATGTGCTTTTTTCAGTTATTAAATTAAAAACCGACGTATCTTCTTGGATTGACTGGGTTCCAATTTTCACGCACTTCAAAGTGCAAATGAACCCCTGTAGAAGTTCCAGTTGTCCCCATTGTACCAAGCGTTTGGCCGGCTGATACACTTTGACCAGGTGCCACTTGTAAACCAGCTGTCATGTGGCCATAACGAGTCAAGATGCCGCCGCCATGATCAATTTCTACGTGGTAACCAAGTGTCGGACTATAAGAAGCTGTACGAACAGTTCCCGCTTTGGCTGCGCGAATCGAGCCGCCGCCACCAATATCAATCCCTGCATGGAGTCGGCTTGTTCCATAAACTGGGTGGATACGGTAACCAAATTCCGAGGTGACAGGACCACTTGCTGGACGGACCCAACCGCCTGTATTTGCAGGGGCTGGAGCCGGTGCTGCTACTGGCGCAGGTGCCGGTGCAGAAGTTTTTTGGCTAGATGATGCCTGTACACTTGCTGATTTTTGCGCAGCCGCTTTTTCAGCTTCAGCGCGTTGTCTTGCTGCAGCTTCCGCTTGTTTTCTCGCTTCAGCTTCTGCTTGTTTTCTTGCCGCTTCTTCACGTTCTTTGCGTGCTTTTTCTTCGGCAGCAATTCTTGCTTTCTCTTCTTTGACTTGTTTATCTAGTTCACTTGTTTTTGCTGCAATTTCATTTTGCTGTCCGACTAATTGTTCGCGTTCTGCGTTAGTCAAGTCGTAATTTTCAGCAACGATTTGAATTTTATTGTCTAATTCCATTCGTTGAGCCACTAAATTGTTTCGAGAAATTTCTAAAGCCATTTTGACTTCAGTCGTCTCTACTTTAGCTTGTTCAACTTCTGCTGCTTTCGCTTCCACAGCTTCTTTATCTGCGATCTGGTCTTCCATCATACTGTTATTACTATTCACTAATAGGCTTATGACTTCCATTTTACCCACTAATTCTGTTAGACTTTCAGCAGATATAACAATATCTATGACATTAGACGGTGCGCCGGTTTTTTGGACACTGCGTGCTTGTTCAGAAAGAGCAGCTTCTCTTTTTTCAATATTATCTTTTAAAATTTCAATTTCTTTGTTTAGTTGTTCAATTTCTTCTTCTAAGCGAGCAATTTCTTCTTCTTGTGTTTTAATCTGGCTAAGGACATCATCAATATTTGCCTGAATTTGTTCAATATCTTTTTTTAATTGTTGGCGTTCTGATTCAAGTGACTGCATTTTTGCTTCGCGGTCACTGATTTCGCCACTAATTTGGCCGGATTGTCTATTTAATTCTTGTTGTTCACTTTGTAACTCATTTAATTTTTGAGAACTCGCACCGACTGTTGGTGCAAAAGTGGAATTTACAGAAAGAAAAATTGCTGTAGAAGTAAGTATTGAAAATAGTTTCTTCTTTTTCAATTTAGGACTCCTCTACATTGGAAATGTGTTCTGTTGTCTTGAACTACAAGTATCCTAACAGCCTTTCTTTGAAAATGGAATAGGCTTTTTCATTTGTCATTTATTTGTAATTTTGCAATACAATGCGAACAGTATTGTTTTTTTGAATTCGTTTCCGTATCGTTGTCATTAAGACTTTAGTCTGAGTTCTCGTCAACTCTTTTCTGCATACTTGATTCTTTATTTGAAATGTGCAATATTATTTTTAATAAAAGTAACATTTTCGTAACATTCTTTCGTGTATATTTTATAAGATAAACGTATAACTAGTGAAAAAAGAGGGACCTATGAAGAAACGACCCAGCTTTCAACATATTCAACATTTTAGTAAAATCGTAGAAAAGAACGAACTTTTCACCCAATATTCAAATGAATCTTTTGGCTTTTATTATGAGGCCAACTATATACAGCTGTATTTTAATCCTACTCTTGCTGAATTTCATTTGCTGGAAAAGATACAGGCAGATTACCAAATCTCTTTAAATCAGCATCATTTAAACTTTCATTGGCCCAAAGATACTGGCTTATATCTTGAAGTTTTGGATTATCTCAGTCAAAAAGGTTATGAGATAGGAAAACTCGAGTTGTTCCATCTTGCACCAAAGCACTTTAATAAAACTCGTTCGAACCCAACAGTTCATATCCAAAGCGTGACGGACAATACTCTCGCGGCTTTTTTAGCTTTAAATTTTGATGAAGACAGAAACATAAGCCCATCTTTTGCTGAAGCTAAACAAAATCTCTACCGTTATCAGTATGAGCACTCAAATGTTTCCTTTTTGCTAGCGACTATCAAACAAGAACCAATCGGCTCTCTTCTTCTCATTGAATCAGCAGATTATCTAGAAGTAGACAACGTATTAACGGCTGCCTTTTGGAGAAAAAAAGGCGTCGCTTCAGAACTGCTTGATTACGTTAGAAAACAAGCAAGTATGCTTGGAAAAGAAGTGATTCTATTGGCCGATACAGAAGCTTCCCCCAGAGAAATGTATTTAACGCAAGGATTTCAAAAGATAGCCAGTCAAATCCATGCTTTAAAGAAACTCTAAGAAATGCTTATAGGCGGTCTTAGCCAAGCCCGGTAAGTTAAGCCAGAAATATTAAAAAACTTAAGAGAAAAGAAGCGAAGCGCTAATAAAAAATACTCGTCACAGAAAGAAAGTTGTGACGAGTATTTCTTTGCTTATTCGTCAAAGATTTCCAAAAATGATGAGTAAATGAAGGCCGAATTTGTTCTAGACTAAATTATTGACGCATTTTATGCTAAAATAGGAGAGGATTGGTTTATACCTCTCTTGCTTATTTGAAAGGATGAATGAAACATTGAACACAATAAACAATCGATTTAAAACAGAAACAATCCTTCGCATTCTCATCGCTATCATTGGAATTTTGACTTTTACTTTTTCCACAAGTTTTGGATGGGGCTTTATTCTCGGTGCGATTGTTTCAAAAGAAGGCATTAGCCTGCGAACAAAAGAGGGCTGGGGTTTATTGGCCCTAATTACCGGCGTGATGTTGATTGCGATTTATTTCTTGCTTGATACACCAGCCGTTTACGGCTATATTGCTTCAACAATCGCTTATTTTATATTAAAAGATTTACTCTTGTATATTCAAAAGCGAAAAAAACAAGTATAATGCAGAAAGTACCCTATAAATAGTAGCGATCAATCGAACTATTTACAGGGTACTTTTTTGAAGAAGCCAAATTGAGATTCAGGTCGCACGGCAGCTATTTCTACGATACCAAATCCGATTTCATGTCGCGGGGCTCCGTTTCTACAGGAAACCTTTCTATTGAAGAAGTCCTTTATGTCTATTCGATTTCAAGCACTGAAAACAACTTTGGCAAGTCCCAGGGAGTAATAATTCCTTTGATATCCTCCCACTGCTCAATATTGACTGCATCCGAAAGCAGCACCAAATATTGATTCCGCCCTTTCAGTAAATTTTTCGTAAACATCTCTTCCACTTCAAACAGCGTCGTCTCCGGTGAAATCACTTCATAATCATAATACGTTTCTTCATCCGCGATAATATCTGCGATTACTACCTCGCGCAAATCTACCTGCCCTTTCGAGTGATTATGCGCCAGCCAATTTGTAATCCCATTGTGGGAAATAATACCGGCCAAACCCTCTTCGTCGAAAATGGGAAACTGGTACAAATGATTTTTGTCGACAAAATACAACAACCGCTTAAACGAATCATCGGCATTAAAACAAAACACCCGGCGGCTAAAGAATTGGCCGGCGGTGGCCGGCTGAATGATTTGTTTTCGAATAAACTTTAATTGCTCAATCGCTTTTTCAGATGGAATAGCAATATCGTAATCAATCGTTTTCTTTTCATGAATAAGAAGATTCCGTAACTTACGGATCACATGCAATTCATCTTTGTACCGTCTAATGACGGGGTCTCTTTCCATTTTTTTCAATAACGTAAAAATGTCCTCCGTTGTGCCCGCTTTGTCTTGCAAAGCATCATGTAATCGATTGAATTCAGCTATAAATTTTTCCATATTATTTGACAAAGCACTCGCTCCAAACTTGAAGATTTTCTTTTATTAGTTATTATAAGATAAAATAAAAGAACTCTCACGTATTTGCCTAAGTGAGAATTCGTTTAAAAGAAGTTTAATTTAATTTTTGTACCAAATCAGTGAATGTATCGATACGG
>JBHWQC010000064.1:0-3505 GCA_043425375.1 Atopostipes sp. | reverse complement strand
TGGTGGTCACTTTCGTATTTTTTATATTTATTCACTTATTCTTTTTATTTCCTGCTCTAGTTGTTTTTGGCAATATAAAAGTACAAAAGAGTGCAAAGAAAAAGTACATAGTCTAGCAACAAAAAAAGTCCTTGTTAACCTTCCAGTATTCCTCTGAAGTTTAACAGTTCCATAAAATAACCATAAATTACTTAAATCGTTATGTTAGAAATGATCATCTGGGTGAGATTACAATATTCACGTATAATATATTGTTTTTAACCATCTATGGAGAGACGATTGAGTTGAACATTAATCATTGAATACGGCATTAGGAATCGTCCATCAGTGCGGAACTTCCGTCTGTTAACGTCAAGTAGAAATTGGCACTTTCTGCTAATTAGTTTTCCGCAGATTCTGCCAGATAAGATTCGGCACTTTTCACTAATCAAAAACTCTTTGTCGATGTTTCATTCGATAACTTTCATCGTCCATTTGAATAAGTTCTACCCGATGGAGAAGGCGATCCAGGATTGCTGTTGCGACTCCTTCATCGCCTAAAAGTTCTCCCCATTGATCCGGGCTCTTATTTGAAGTCAGGATAATTGAACTCCGTTCATATAGATAATCAACCAGTTGAAAGAACTGGTTGGCCTCCATTGGATCCATTGCCATATACATCAAATCGTCGATAATCACTAAATCAGATTTTTTAATCCGATTTAATGCAATCTGTGATTTTCGAGTATAGTCGCTGGTTTTCAGAATCGTTGTCAATTCTCCCATCGGGAGAAACATGACTTGATACCCTTGTTCAATCGCTTCTAAGCCAACACCAACCGCTAAGTGAGTCTTGCCCACACCAGGTGGCCCAAGAAGAATCAAGTTGTATTGTTGCTCCAGCCAGTTCATTTCCTTCAGCTGGCGCATTTGCCGCTCGTTCAAGCTTTTTTGCTCACTTAAGTCATAGTCCTCAAGCGTCTTTTCGTAAGGGAATTTTGCCCATTTTAAGCGACGTGCTTTATTTTTCTCTTCCCGTTTTGTGAGTTCATAATCTAATAGATGATTTAATAATTCATAATAAGTCCAGGACTTTTGCTCAGCCTCCCGCATTAATGCAGGAAGCTCAAGCGAAACCTCAGATAGGCGCAGCTGCTTAAAGGCCTGCTGTAATTCTTCCAAGCCATTACTCATTCAGCTCACCACCTATAATTTTTACATACTCACTAATTGAGCGAGTTGATACTTGAATACCGGAAGAAGAGGTTGAAACTGTTTCTTCTATTCCTTTAGGAATAGCTTCCGAACTGTGCTGGTTCAAATAGGCAGCGACGTCTCTGAAATCATTGGCGCTCCATAATTCATTTTCTATACAATACTCGAGTGTAGCTTCTCGTTGTTCAGGGAATCTCTGAACACTTTTTTCTAAAACCATAAACTGATCCCGGGCGTACCGTCTATACTTTCCGACGACTTTATCAATAAAGAGAGTAGCTGCTTCTTTTTGGGCGAATAAGTCTATCATGGCTGTACGGTATTTTTGCAGCGTTTTTTCTCGGTCCCGACCATGATTACGATTTTTTATCAACTTTCCTTTTTCGAGGGAAAGGGTATGCCGCGCAATCTCATCACCTGTAACCTTATGTAAGATGACTAATTCTTGATCTTGCTTAAAGAGGGAGACTTGATTTGAACCGACGATTTTATAGGTACCAAGCGGTACGGAATAACGGTTCCCTCTAAAGCGAATCGTATTGTCTTTGTTTACGGTAGCTGTTATACTATTTTTGAAAGATATATCTTTGTGTTTGATTGAAGAGACTGGTTTCAAGTGTGCTTTTTCCAGAAGGAACACTGAATCTGGTCTCTTTTTTGTTGTGCCATGGACTTTATGATTTCCAGTGCGTTCCAACCAGGCACGAGATTTTTCATTCCAATCATCAAGTCCATCATAGATTCGATTCTTTGCGAAGTTGGCTTTCACGTAACCAACCACTCGTTCAATTTTTCCTTTCGTTTCGGGATCTTCTCCGCGACACAAGTAAACACCAAAGCCTAAGGCTTGTTGATACGCTTGAAAATCTTGAGTGAGTAAAAGGTCTCCAGCGTTCTCACTCACTGCGATTAAATTATCTTGGTCGTAAACCATTTCTTCAGGCATTCCCCCAAAATGACGAAAGGCATTTTCATGCGAACGAATGGTATCTGCTGTCGTAAAAGGACGATCTAACCATTCAAGATATTTATAGCGACTATGCGACAAAACAAAGGATATGAAATACAGTTTAATCTCATCATTACTTCTAGTAGTTTGTTTTGTTTGGCCCCAATCCACTTGAATCTGAGCGCCCCTCTCTACTTCGGGGATAGCTTCATATTGCCGAATGTTTTTACATTTGGGTATCGCATACTGTTCTCTTAGATTTTTGACATACGAGCGCACCGTGCTCGAACTGACTTGGACATTTGGGTGTTCCTCCAACAACCAATCCTCGACTTGAGCTGCCGACAAATCACTATGCTCCTTCAGCCACTCAAGAATGGTATCTGCATAAGGATCTAATTTCTTCCTTCGATTTTGTAAAGCATATGTCCATTCGGACATTTCTTCAAAGTCTTTTGCCAGATACTTTCTAACCGTATCCCGATTTACTCCAACTTTTCGTTCAATTTGACTTTTATTAAATCCTAATCGATGCAATCGATGGATCTCATGATAAATACTCATCTTTTTTTCGTTCACCTTTCATCCTCCAATTCAATTGATACTTTAGAAGTATAACTGAACTGGCTATTTTTCTGGAATAAAGTGCCGAAACTTATCTAGCAATAATTGCCTATTCTAATTTAGCATTAACAACAGTAGCTTTCGTAGAGTCGAGAACAAATCTTCCCATTTGGTGGAATTAAGTCATCGTCAAAATAGAGAAATCAACTTAGAAGAGAAAAAATAGCTCAAATTATCCTCATGAATACTTAAGAGAACGAAACTGTTTGTTTTAGGATCTGGTTCTACAATTGAGCTAGTTTATGATTATTTAAATTTAATTCCAGCGCAGATCATTACCAATTCTATCTATGTTTTTTGATCAATATAAAAGAAAAGAAATCCTTGAAAGTGAAATTGTAAAAGACATCTACGTCAACGTGAGATTGATGTAAAAATTGGTTTCGACCGGTTGAAAGATGTATTTGGAATGCATAGAGTGTATAGTAAAGTCAACTAAGCAGTACATAATGACATTGAAATCATATTTTTGGGCATGAACTTAACAAAGTTAGCAATCGAAACGAGGAAAAAAGTGAAATTTTTTCAGAATCATTTAGCAAAACACAAAAATCGCAATGAAACAATCAGAAATTTGACTGATTTCACTACGATTTGCTTATTTGGAGCTAGTTATTTCCTAATCTTCCATTATTTCAGAACTGACACTGAAGATTTCATTTTCAACTCTTTGCCCCATCTAAATGAGGTGTAACCGATCAATATATTATTGATATAGATCTTCCACAAGAGCCTTCA
>JBHWQC010000063.1:0-48552 GCA_043425375.1 Atopostipes sp. | reverse complement strand
GCCGTCCCGATATTTGCAGTAGATGTCGTTTTTCCGACCCCACCCTTACCAGATGTAATTACAATTGTTTTTGCCATTCTTTAAAGCCTCCCACATCTTTAGAAAATTCTGGACGAATTCGAGCAAGTTGATCAATGTCCGAAAATTCAATTACATGTAAATCACTTAAATAGACCATTTGAGGTTTTACTTGATCTGCTTTTAGATGATTCCCTTCTTCATCTTCATCGATTTCAATAAATTCGACGTGTTCGCCGATGCGAACTTGCCCGTTGAATAAAAAGGGCGCAATAACAATAGCCTTTTCGTCCCCTTTAGCTCCAGCATGCAAAGTTCCTTGGACTTTTCCAAGTACAATCACACTGCCAGCCGAACGGACTAAGCCTCCTGGTCTGACGTCTCCGATTAACAGGATATCTTGTTCACTATGTACAATTTGCCCATTACGAACCGTCTTCATTAGCAACAAAGGGGATGATTCCTTACACCATTGTTCCACCTGCTCAATATCGGCCACGTGTTCCTTGAAGCCTGTCACAACAAAATTGGTTGATTCATGAATCATAGTTGTAAGTTCTTCTTTCACGGCTGATTTTAACAGCCGATTCCCTGACTCGATGGTTAAATCGAATGCTTGATCGTACGTAGTATCTTTTTTAAGATGTTCCATTAATTGCTTTAAGTCTTGTTTAATTTCTTGAATACTTGACTCTTCATTAACAATTAATTTATAGCCTTCATTTGTCCCTTTTAAAGCAATATGCTTTTCCAATCCATCCACCTATCTTCCTTATGCTTCTTTCAACACATCGACAATCAATTGCTGAACAAAGTAACTCCCTACTAACATAATAAGTCCATTAAATAAAAGCGTTGCACTTAATCTTGAGACAAGAAACACTTGAAACCCCATTGTAGTAAGGCCTAAAACGCGCATAATACCATACACAACCATTTCAGACTGCGTCAAGACGATAATTGATACCAAGATATACGATAACATATTCGGGCGCAAAACCCTTTTTAAGCTAGAGACCACCGCAACAGCCAATAGGAGAGTGACCATATAAATCCCCAAAAAACCTAAGTAGTAGGCATCCATGATAAACCCAATAAGGGCCGCGTTTCCAAACATAAAATTCTGGGGATAATAAAAGGTGAGAAGAATAAGCACTAATAAAATGGTTCGGGGAACAAACAAGCCAATAGCGGAGTGTAAACCCGACCCAAAGTAACTCGCTACAAAACCGTCAAAGAGCACAGCACACAGCATTAAAAAAAAGGGCAAAAGATTTTCTTTCCAATTTTTCACTGCCATACTACTCACTTTCCTCGTCTACTTCATCTGCTTGGTCGGAATCAAAAACGGTTTCCGCTTGGCGGTTAATAATCGTCACATAGCGCAGATCTTTAAAATTCGCTGCTGGTTCAATGTAGGCTCTCTGCCCGAGTCCATGATGGCCTAAACTCACTTCAGCCACCGTCCCCACCAGCAGGCCACGCGGAACAAGGCCGCCCATTCCAGAAGTTAAAACCTCTGAGCCGATGTCAATATCTGATTCCGCAATAATTTGTTCTATAATTAACAACTCACGGTCGGCATCGTAGCCATTGATGACACCAAAAATCGTTTCATCTTCCAAAACAATCTCCGCGCTCGTTAAGACCGCTGCCTCATCATTTGTCGTCAGGAGTGTGACTTTAGAGCTGGTTGGGTTCACATCTGTTACTCGCCCGGCCAATCCGCTATTTGACATCACAGACATCCCGATTTCCAAGCCATCACTGCTTCCGCGGTCGATTACTACTTGGTCAATCCACATATCAGGATTTCTTGCAATAACAGAGCCCGTAATAAAACTATAGTCTGTTAAAGTGGCTTGTAAATCCAACTCTTCTTTTAATCGATTATTTTCTTCAGTTAACGTATGGATGGCTGCTTGCGCCTCGGCAATGCCGTCAACTTCTGCTTTTAAACGTTTATTTTCTTCAAAGGTATCTTGCAGAGTATTCACGTCTGAAAAGAAATGATTGACCGCATTTACTGGGGTTGAAAAAGCACGCCCTAAAACCGCCGTCATATCACTTGTAATTTGCTGAAAATAAGGAGCAGAACCATAATGACTAAACGAATACCAGAGAATTCCTATAAATAGCATGAAACTGACTAATAAAGTGATGAGTTTTTTGTTGTCAAAGTAATTTTTCACTCGCTCACTCCTCGTACTTTCTATCGTACACTTTGCTTCTTGGTACGATTAATTTCTTTTTTGAAGCCTTTCAATTTGAGATAGTGCTTTTCCTGTTCCCAAAGCCACGCAATTAAGCGGATCATTTGCCATAAAGACCGGCACATCGACCGCATCTGAAATAGCTGCCGATAAGCCATTTAATAACGCACCCCCACCGGTTAAAACGATTCCGTGATCAATAATGTCTGCTGCAATCTCCGGTGGTGTTTCTTTCAATGTTTCTTTGATCACTTGAATAATGTCTTGAATGACTTCTTGAATCGCATCGTAAACATCCACTGGTTCAATTGTAATCGTTTGAGGCAAACCCGTGATTAAATCTCGTCCACGAATGTCCGTACTTTCTAATTCTTCCGCTGCTCTTGAAGAAGCGGCGCCTAATTCTTTTTTTACTAATTCAGCTGTACGCTCACCAATCAATAAGTTAAATTTGTTGCGAAGATGTAAAGTAATAGCTTCATCCATCGCATCTCCTGCTGAACGAATCATCCGCCCTGAGACAATGCCTCCTAAGGAAATGGTCGCAACGTCTGTCGTTCCCCCACCAATATCAACGACCATATTCCCTGTTGGTTCGTTCACCGGCAAGTCTGCTCCAATTGCGGCAGCGAATGGTTCTTCAATTAAAAAAGCTTCACTTGCGCCGGCCATTAATGCAGCGTCTACGACGGATCGCTTTTCGACTTCTGTTCCGCCTCCTGGTACACAAATCACTACAACTGGTTTTGGACCAAAGCGACGAATCACTTGACCGATAAAGTATTTTAATAGAACAGATGTGGTATCAAGATCAGTGATGACACCATTTTTCAATGGACGCGTTACCATAATATTTTCCGGCGTCCGACCGATCATATATTGGGCATCTGTACCAACCGTTACTATGTCTCCTGTTGCTTTTTCAAATGCAATCACGGATGGCTCGCTGATAACAATCCCTTTATTTTCTAAATATAAGTTTGTATTAGCCGTTCCTAAATCAATACCAATTCTTCTTTTTTTAAATAACGAGAATATCATCTCACAACTTCCCTTTTTGTCTTTTAAATGTTTGAGTGCATTAATTTTTAACTCACTGATTTTGTTTTTGAACTCTTTAAAAACAAATTGTCCATTGCTTATTGTACCTGTTTATTAGACGTATTGCATTCATTATACGGTAAATAATTTTAGAAATATAGTTTATCTACAAAAAAATAGAACCGAGAGACATGAGTGCCTCCTCGGTTCTGTTATTTGTAAAGTTCATTTACTCTATATTGTAAAGTGAGACTTACGCTTTTTGAACGTTAGCCGCTTGTGGTCCACGGTCGCCTTCTTCAATATCGAAAGTTACTTGTTGACCTTCTTCTAAAGTTTTGAATCCTTCTTCGTTGATTGCTGAGAAGTGTACAAATACGTCGTCTGCACCTTCACGCTCGATAAATCCAAAACCTTTTTCTGCGTTAAACCATTTTACTGTTCCTGTTTCCATAATACTTTGTTTCCTCCTCGTGCCTTATGCACATAAAAATTTTTCACATATTTGCAAGGTACGAATTGGAATGCATTAAGATACATTTTCTTTCCTTCCTTACTAAAATGCTAAATCTATAGTAGCACGCCTTTTTATAAAATTCAAGCGATATCATAGATTTATGCCTAAGTTTTCCAGTCTTTCTTCACAGCTTCTTCATCTTTTTTGCTTGGTTTACATTAAACCATGTTCTCGCAAACTGAGATAGTCTTTTTCACCGACGATAATATGATCAACAACTTCTATTCCAATCATCTCGCCAGCGTCCACCACCCGTCTGGTAAAGGAAAAATCGGCTTCAGAAGGCTCTGTATTGCCTGAGGGGTGGTTATGCGCTAAAATAATTCGAGCAGCTGAATAGCGGACAGCGCCCTTAAAAATTTCGCGCGGATGCGCGACGGAGGTGTTCAGCGAACCGATAAAAATGGTTTCTTTTTTGATGATCTCATTTTTTGTGTTCAAATACAGCGCCACAACGTGTTCTTGGGTCAGGCTTGACATTTCTCTCAGCAAATAATTGCCCACCCAGCTACTTGACATGACGGTGCCTTCTTTCACTTGAGTAGCTTGTCCGATTCTTCTGCCCAATTCAATAGCCGCAAGAATTTCAATCGCTTTAACACGACCGATGCCTGGAATCTCCATTAGTTCATTCATGGAGACGTGTTTGAATCGGTACAAACTCTCCAGCTGGTTTAAAACGTCTTGCGACAACTGCACGACGTTTTTGTCTCTTGTGCCGGTTCGCAAAAGAATAGCGAGTAATTCATGATCGGCCAGTGCTCTAGGGCCAAACGCTTCCATTCGTTCACGTGGGCGTCCTTCTTGTGGGATGAGTTGAATATTGGTTTGCACTTTTTCTATCATATTAATCCACTTCCTTGTTTAAATTATTTTTGTCCCTATATATAACATTTGCAAAAAAAGTGGATTTTCGCGAAACCATTTTCGTATATTCGAAATTATTTATTTTTTTCCTCAATGTAGTCAATGACTTGGTGTAGATTTTCAAGCTGAGCGACCGTTTTTTCTTGCATTTCTTCATCTACTGCCAGCAGATCTGGAATAAGCAGAACAGAAATGCCTGCGTCATAGGCTGCTAATATACCATTTTTTGAATCTTCCAAAATAAGGGCTTCTTCTTTCTTTTCCACACTTGTTTTTGAAAAAGCTTTGTTAAAAATAGCCGGATCTGGTTTAGCAGTCGGTACTTCATCCCCGCCGACAACATCTTTAAAATAGGCTCTGACCTCCAATTTTTCAAGCAACTGCTCCACCATTTCACGACGGGAACTGGAGGCGACGATGCATTCGATTTGTTCCTTCTTTAAATAATCAAGCAGTTCAATCAGACCGGCTTTTTTGTCGACTTGTCCTTCCAGTAGAAGTTCTTCTGCTTTTTTAGTGCTTTCAACTAAAAATGTTTCGATATGCTCATGGCCTTTATACAATTCTCTCAGCGCTTCAAAATAAATGTCATCCCCTGCACCGACAAATTGCAAATAGGTGTCATAAGAAAACTCCATATCATAAGCATCCGCTGTCAGTTGGTTGGCCTTGTAATAGACAGTCTCTGTATCAAACATCAATCCATCCATATCAAAAATAACGGCTTTAATTTTTGTCATGTCAATCACCCTTTTAAGATAGTATAGCAAAAAGAAGCGGTCGGATGACCCCTTCTTTTCTAAAAATCTTCTATGCTTCCAAGTTTTTCAATTTTTCGATTTGATCTTCCACCGCTTGGTAGCGATTCTTATATTCTTCTTCTTTATCGCGTTCAGCTTGAACAACAGCTTCCGGCGCATTGTCAACAAAGCGCTCGTTGCTTAATTTGCCTTGTGCCCGTTTAATTTCAGCATTCCATTTTTCCAATTCTTTTTCCAAACGGGTAATTTCTTCTTTGATGTCGACCAACCCTTGCAGCGGCAAGAACAACTCCGCCCCTTGGACAACTGCCGTCATTACTTCATTTGGAACATCGACAGCTGTATCGATAATCAGTTCATTTGGATTACAGAAGCGCTCGATAAATGATCGGTTGGCTTGCAGCACTTCCTTGATTTCCTCGGTATTCGCTTGAATCATCAAATCAACCGGCTTTGACAGCGGGCGGTTCACTTCTGAACGAATAGTTCGTACAGCCTTAATCAATTCGATAATGCGGTTCATGTTCGTACGCGCTGCCTCATCTTCAAATGTTTTCTGGACGACCGGGTAGTCTGCCGTCACAATCGATTCACCATCATGCGGCAGATGCTGCCAGATTTCTTCGGTCACAAATGGCATAATCGGGTGCAATAAGCGTAAAGTTTGATCCAGTACATACGTTAAAATACTGCGTGTGGTCACTTTTTGTTCTTCGGTGCCTTCATTTAGAATTTCTTTGGACATTTCAATGTACCAGTCACAATAGTCATTCCAAATAAAGTTATACAGTGAACGGCCGGCTTCACCAAATTCAAATTTTTCAAATTGTTCGGTCACTTGAGCCACTGTCTCATTTAGACGGGCTAAAATCCAGCGGTCTGCCAACGTTTTTTCACCTGTTAAATCGATGTCTTCAAATTCGAAGTTCTCTAAGTTCATAATGACATAACGGCTGGCGTTCCAAATTTTATTAATGAAGTTCCAAGCCGAATCCATTTTCTCATACGAGAAGCGCACATCTTGCCCAGGCGCTGAACCGTTGGATAAGAACCAGCGCAAAGCATCCGCACCGTATTCATCAATCACATCCATGGGGTCAATTCCGTTTCCAAGCGACTTGCTCATTTTACGGCCTTCTTCATCCCGGATTAAACCATGCAGAAGTACATTTTCAAATGGACGTTCTTCGGTAAATTCCAAAGCTTGAAAAATCATACGTGAAACCCAAAAGAATATAATATCATACCCCGTCACGAGTGTGTTGGTCGGGTAATATCTTTGGAAATCACGGTTATCCGTATCCGGCCAGCCCATCGTTGAAAATGGCCACAGCGCTGAACTGAACCAGGTATCCAATACATCTTCGTCTTGGGTCCAATTATCCGCATCTGCAGGCGCTGATTCATCGACATACACTTCACCGGTTTCTTTATGGTACCATGCCGGAATGCGGTGTCCCCACCATAACTGACGAGAAATGACCCAGTCGTGGACGCCTTCCATCCAGTTAGTAAAGGTTTTTTCAAAACGCTTTGGATAGAAATGCACTTTATTGTCTGTTTTTTGATTGTCTAAAGATGCTTGCGCCAGCTCATCCATCTTCACAAACCATTGGGTCGATAAGCGTGGTTCAACTACAACACCCGTACGTTCTGAGTGGCCAACACTGTGGACCATTTCTTCCACTTTAATGAGCAGCCCTTGTTCTTCTAAATCCGCAACGACTTGTTTGCGAGCTTCAAAACGGTCCATGCCTGCATATTTTCCAGCCTTTTCATTCATTGACCCATCTGGATGCATCACATTTAAGCGCTCTAAGTCATGGCGGTTTCCAATGTCAAAGTCATTGGGATCGTGGGCTGGTGTGATTTTTACAACACCGGTCCCAAATTCACGGTCGACATAGCTATCTGCAACAATAGGAATTTCACGATCCATTAAAGGCAAGAGAATGGTTTTGCCGATATACTCTTGGTACCGTTCGTCTTCTGGATGCACCGCTACCGCTGTATCCCCAAGCATCGTTTCTGGACGGGTGGTGGCAATTTCTAAATGTCCTGAACCGTCAGCCAGCGGGTATTTCATATGGTAGAAAGCGCCGTTAATGTCTTTATGATCGACTTCAATATCCGATAAAGCAGTTTGCGCTTTTGGATCCCAGTTAATGATATATTCCCCGCGGTAAATTTTTTCTTTATTGTATAAATCAACAAATACTTTTGTCACAGCTTTGTTTAAGCCTTCATCCAGGGTGAAACGCTCCCGGCTGTAATCGACGGACAGGCCTAATTTAGACCATTGTTCGCGGATGCTTTTGGCATATTCTTCTTTCCAACCCCAAGCTTCTTTTAGGAACTTCTCACGCCCTAATTCATGACGGTTGGCGCCTTGTTCGTTTAAACGCTCTTCCACTTTTGCTTGTGTCGCAATCCCCGCATGGTCCATGCCTGGCAGCCACAGGGTATCGTACCCTTGCATCCGCTTTTGGCGAATAATGATATCCTGCAAGGCGGTATCCCAAGCATGCCCTAAATGCAATTTCCCCGTCACATTTGGCGGTGGAATCACAATGGAATACGGTTCTTGCGTATCATCTTCGCTAGGTTTAAATAAATCTTTCTCGAGCCACTCTTCATATTTACCAGCTTCGACTGCGGTCGGCTGGTATTTTGTTGACATTTCAATTTCTTTTGTCATCTTCTCACTCCTCATTTTATTGCTGCTTCGTTTTTAAAACAAGGCAGCTTCCACAAGTTAAATAAAAAAGCATCCATCCTGTTAAAGGACGAATGCTTGTTAATCGCGGTACCACCTAAATTATACAAGGCTACCCTTGTATCTCTTTACGGCATGTCTAATGGTTGCCAGCCAAACGGATTCGTTCGCTCCCAAGCTACCTTCGGATATTCTTTATGAGGGTCTCTCACCAATGTCCTCTCTCTGGAATAAAGAAATACCTTACTCTTCTTGTTCATCGCGTGTTTTCGCTATTTTCTACTGATTTATCATACCAGTTTTTTATAAATTATCAACTATTAATTTGACAATATCTGCGTGTGTTCAATCCGTTCATTAATAATTTCGACCAATTCTTCCAAACGTTCGCGCGAATCCACCGGCACATCTAAAGAAATGACACTCATACCAAATGAACGCTGATTGATTTCAGAAGCTTTCCGTTTTAGCCAAGGGAGACGGTCTAAATATTGTCGATCATCTTTTAACTCAATCCCGATATTTGCAGAACTATTGACAATCTCTACTTTGGCTTTTTTCATGGTATGAAAAGGAATGACCTCTTTTGAACCAATCGCATTGGTGCGATTAATAAGGCCTTCTTGAGTAATCACTAATGCCCCTTTAGGAAATAAAAATCGTTTCAAAAGAAAGAAAAAAGCATAGCCAAAAAACAATGTGCCAAAGCCGCCCGCCAGTAAAGCGAGTCCATCAGATTGCAGGCCCCAAAAACGGAAAGGAAAATGGGTAGATAAAGCTCCTATGAGTAAAAAAAGGCTCGCGCCCAACATCAGCATACCTAACAGCAACATCACACCATAATCCTTTCTTGAGTGATCAATGGATATTGTCTCCATAATGCCCTCCTTAGTAGATGTTTAGGTCATTTTATTCTCTTAGAGTGTACGGATTCAGCGTTCGCCTGTCAATTCAAGGAACTTGTCTAAAAGAGTTTCATTTGCGAAGCAGAAGTTACAGCAGGTCTGCGAACTGCTCGTCTGCCGTTTTTTCAGCTGCGGTTTCTAGGCCGATAGTTTCGATTTTTAAGCCCGCTATGGCACGGTCAATTAATCCGTCGACGTCAAGCACTTGTTCATATTCTTCCACACGTTCGAGACTGGGTTGAGTTTTTGGACGCGGCGGCGTAAAAATCGTACAGCAATCTTCATAAGGCAGAATGGATAAATCGAACGTATCAATGGCTTTGGCGATATCCACTATTTCGGTTTTATCCATCGCAACAAGTGGACGTAGGATTGGTGTGGAAGTGACTGCGTTAATTGCATACATGCTTTCAAGGGTTTGTGAAGCCACTTGTCCAAGCGATTCGCCATTCATAATAGCTAAGCCGCCACGCTGTTCACGGATTTTATCCGTTAAACTCATCATAAAACGACGGGTCACCGTCATAATATATCCTTCCGGGATGTCTTTTTTGATTTGTTCTTGGATTTCTGTAAACGGCACTTCGATAAAGGTGACAGCTCCGCTGAAACGGGCAAGTTTAGCCGTTAAGTCTTTGGCTTTTTGCAGAGCTTGCGGGCTAGTGTACGGCGGACTTGCAAAATGGACAGCGTCAATATCGATGCCACGTTTCATGGACAAGTAGCCGGCAACGGGCGAGTCGATCCCACCTGAAAGCATCAGCATGCCTTTACCGGCAGTTCCTACCGGCAGGCCACCAGAAGCTTGAATCGTTTCAACAGATAAAAAGATCCCATCCTCGCGAACTTCGGTGCGAACGGTGAGGTCTGGTTTTTGCATTTGTACAATAAGTTCCGGGAATTCCGTCGCCACGGCTGCGCCAAGTTCACGGTTCATATCCATTGTGTCGTATGCAAAATCACGATCCGCACGGCGTGTGTTAATTTTAAAGGATACAC
Source organism: Atopostipes sp. (assembly GCA_043425375.1). Taxonomy (GTDB): domain Bacteria; phylum Bacillota; class Bacilli; order Lactobacillales; family Carnobacteriaceae_A; genus Atopostipes. Next base: position 38,515 of record JBHWQC010000063.1, on the reverse strand, counting down.
CTTCGTCAACAAAGGCACGTACAATTTCAATGGCTCCTTTTTTCGCCTCTTCCAAAGTTTTTTCAACTTGAAGTACCGGAGACATGGTTTGAATACCAAAAATATTTTTCAGTCGGCGAATAACGGCTTTGGCATCTTCTCCATTCAATTCAACATACATCCGGTCACGATTCCAAGTGACTTCTGCTTTTGGAAAAGAACGATTCAGCGTTTTTGTGACGTTGCTTCCTAATTTATCGATAAAGAAATGGATGTTTTTTCCTTTAGTAGATAACTCGCCGTAGCGAATCATAATTTGTGTGGGTTTCATCTTTTAATCTAACTCTCCTTGTTTGGTTTAAGCGTTAATAATTTCGAATTTTTCCAGTATCGCATCATATGCTTGAATAAACTGATCGACTTCTGCTTTTGTATTCTCTGCTGAGAAACTGACGCGGTTAGCTGTTTCCGCCTGTTCCTTGGGCACCCCCATCGAAATTAAGGTGCTTGATTCTACATGCGCAGCGCGGCTTGAACAAGCGCTCGTTGTTGAAATGAAAATATCCTGTTCTTCGAGGGCATGCACGGTGACTTCTCCGCGGATCCCTTCAATCCCAAAACAAAGAATATGCGGCGCATGATTTTCGGGCGTAAAAATGGTGACTTTGTCTTTTGTTTCTAGATAACGTCTCAATTTTTCTTGGAGCATTTGCAAGTGGGCGATTTTTTGCTTGTTGTTTTCAAAGGCCAAACGAACCGCGCGGGCCATCGCCACAATGGCCGGCAAGTTTTCAGTGCCGCTGCGCAGCGATTTTTCTTGCCCGCCGCCTGTCAGTAAAGGCGCTAATTGGCGCCCTTCTTTCAAGTAAAGAAAGCCAATCCCTCGAGGGGCTTTGAATTTGTGGCCTGAATATACCGCCATATCCACCCGGCTGTCTTTGCCGAGTTTCAAATTCGTCAGACCCAGAGACTGTACAGCATCCACGTGGAAATGGATACTTGGATAGTTTTTGAGCACTTCACCAATCTCTTCAATCGGCTGCATCGCTCCCACTTCGTTGTTCACTGCCATAATGGAGACTAACACCGTGTCTTCCCGGATCGCCTTTTTTAAATCCGCTACAGATACAGCCCCGTCTTGATTGACTGGAAGATACGTGACTTCCCAGCCAAGTTGTTCCAATTGTTGCATCGTTTCATGTACGGCTGGATGTTCCACACTTGAGGTGATTAAGTGCTTACCAAAGCGTTTCTTTTCAATGGCCGTGCCCTTAATAGCCCAATTATCCCCTTCTGTCCCACCGCTGGTAAAATAAATCTCAGCCGGTTGAACCTTCAACTCCCGTGCAATTTGCGCACGCGCTTGTTTTAGAAGCTTTGAAGAAATCTCACCCATTTCATGTAAACTGGATGGGTTGCCGTAATAGTCTTGGCTCACTTTTTGATAGGTGGCAAGAACGGTTGGATCGATTTTTGTTGTGGCGCTATTGTCAAAATAAATCATTTTTTATTCATTCCCTCATCTTCTGCAGTTTCAGTCCATACGGTCAAATATTGTAACATATATTGCTGGGACTATCACTGAAAAATCACATAAAAAGAGCCGGGATAAAAAGTTTTCTTATCCCAGCCTTTATTCAGTTATTTGATTTCTTTTTTTAATTCTTGTTCTTTTTCTTTGTCGTACGCTTGCACAATCTCTTCGTATGCGCCCGGTTCGACATTCTCTAACTTCTCACGGACTAAACTCAAAGCGCGACTGTAATCATAGTTCTCATTAAAAAGGGATTCACTATACCGAATGGTTTCTAAAACCCCTTTATGTTCATCTTTATGCCGATAGAGTCTATGTGAAAGACGTTCCGTTAATTCCACTTCTCGGATCACTTCTTTTGTCATTTTACGCAATTGTTCAATATCTTCATGACAGATTTGGTGAATTCTGCGGACTTCAGTCATTTGGATACGTGGTTTTGACAATTCTTTCGACAACAGTTCAATGCGATCGGATGTAGAAAAGAATAACTCTAAGTATGCTTCAGGTAATCCTGGTAATTGTTCATTCTCTAAAGAGCGTTTCATTGCATACATTTCTTGTTCCAGATCTAGCATGCTTTCTTTTAATTCTCGCTCTTCTTTGCGATAGTTCTCTAATTGTTCTTCAATGCTTGCGTAGGTTTTATTGTAGCCTTCTAATCGTTTGAACAATATATCCAACTGTTCATAAGCAACCGTATAAGGGACCGCTTGTTGTTTTACACGTTCTTCAATCAGGTCGTAAATTCCTCGAGCTTCTTGGACTTCTGTCTCGAGCACTTTGAGTCTTTTCTCTTCATTATGGTTTAAAACATAAAACTGATGAACTCGATTGACAAGTGACATAACCCGACTATATTCACCAATTAAGAAAAAGATGGCGCGTCGTGTATCTTCTAAAGCATATCCCACATTTTCTTTGGCTTTGTACTCTCGTTCCATTTTTTCATACAAGGCATCAATTTCAGCTGCGAGAGTCTCCAACTCTTCTCTAGCTTCTTCCAACTCTAAATCACGGATGCGATCATAGATAGTTTCTTTAAAATTGTCTAAATTTGAGATTTCCATTTCAATCGTATCTTCTGGGAATTTGTACCCAGCCTCTACCATCTCGTCATAACCTGCTTGTAGATCTTTTAATTCTTCGACATACACATCCTCTAATTCTTCAAGGATTGGGGGGACTTGTTTCATTTTTTCTTCAATTTCTACGATGTCTTGACTTAATCGTTGAACAACTTTTTTCGCTTCTTCATGATCACCTGAAACCGTCAAATCTGAGAATTCAGCAAAATCATTTTCCATGAGCTGTAATTTCTCTTCAAAACTTTCAGATGCAGGGCCGAAGGAGAAACTATAGGCTAGAAGAGATTTCCGAACTTCGTGGTAGCGTTTCTTCATTTCATCCACTTGCTTAAGGTTTGCTTGTTCTCGTTCAATTAATTCCGTTAGCGAATGCGTAAGTTGTGTGATATCTTCATGGATCGCATGAATGGTTTTTTCTGCAGCTTCTTGATGCCTTTTCGATTCTCCCATACGGTAGCGGTCGGTTGCTTGTTCCGCCTCATATAGCTCATTTTCTAATTGAGGGTATTTGACACTTTCAATAGTATGCCATTGGTTTTCCAAAGATTCCCGTATTTCTTGCGATTGGCCTGTAATATTTAACTCCGCGACTTCTTTCAAAGCTTCGTAAGGCGCTTCTTTTAACACATCCTGTTTCTGTGCATCTAGTTCATCAATTTGACGGTAATACTTTTTTCGGACAAAATAAGTAATGGCTATGGTAACAAGGATGAGTACTAGAATCGTAAGGATAGTAATTTGCAAAGGTGACATTTGGTTTCCTCCAAGCGTTTTAATAGATTTCGACTAATTATGTATATTTTTCGTTTTTAATCCACATTAATGTAAGTATATCAAAAAATCACACCATATGTTATACTTGTTCTTAAATTATTTTACAAGGAGTATCATTATGGAAAAAACGTTGAATACTGATCTTGTCTTACAGCAACTCAAAGCGCTGATCGAGGACGAAGAGAATCGCATCGCCAATCTCAGCAATGCTTCCGCTCTATTGAACCAAGTATTGGAAAACATCAATTGGGTCGGCTTTTATTTGTGGGATGAATCCGATGAAGAACTCATTTTGGGCCCATTTCAAGGAAAAGTCGCCTGCATCCGTATTGCTGCGGGCAGTGGAGTTTGTGGAACCGCCTTTGCACAAAAAGAAACCATTGTTGTGCCTGATGTCAACGAATTCCCGGGTCATATCGTCTGTGATGCGGCCTCTCAATCGGAAATAGTCGTGCCTCTTCTTCAAAATGGAAAAGCTGTGGGTGTTTTAGATGTGGACGCACCCATAAAAAATCGATTCGGCCAAGAGGAGCAAGAATTCCTAGAGGCCTTTGTAGATCTCTTAATGAAACATTACGCCTAAAAAGCTTACACAAAAATGACCAGCTGTTGTGCTGGTCGTTTTTTATTATTTTAGCATCGGGCACTGAAAAAAGACCGGGTTTCCCCAGTCTTTATTTATTATTTATTAACGGTTGTAGAACTCAACCACGTATGCTTCGTTAATTTCAGCTGGCATTTCTTCACGCGCTGGTAAACGAGTCATTTTACCTTCTAATTTGTCTTCGTCAAACTCTAAATAGTCTGGTCGACCATATAAAGATTCAACGGATTCAGTGATGATAGATAAGTCTCTTGACTTCTCACGTACACCAATGACTTGGCCTACTTTTACTGTAAAGGATGGAATGTCTACGCGACGACCATCAACAGTGATGTGGCCATGGTTTACTAATTGACGGGCTTGACGACGAGTTGTCGCAAAACCTAATCGGTACACTAAATTGTCTAAACGTTGTTCAAGTAAGATCATGAAGTTAGTACCGTGCTCACCTTCACGAATTTTACCTGCTTGTGTAAATAAGTTAAAGAACTGACGCTCATTCATTCCGTATAAGAAACGTAATTTTTGTTTTTCTTTTAACTGTAGTCCGTACTCTGATAAGTTTTCACGGCTTGTTGGTCCGTGTTGACCTGGTGCGTATGGACGACGTGCTAACTCTTTTCCTGTACCAGATAAAGAAATCCCTAAACGACGAGATTTTTTCCAAGTAGATCCTGTAAATCTTGACATATTTATTTCCTCCATTAATTTATTTTGGAGTAAAATAACGTAACGAGTAGAAGCTCAATAATACGTGCATTCTCTTTTAATTTTCACCGTCTTGCAGCCGCTGGTTACTCATTCACCGAAGTGGTAAGAAAATGTTGACGCGGTTATCGCTTCTTGCTGCATTATTTTACACAACGACTATTGTACCCGACACCATCGCGTAAGTCAATGCTTTTTGTTAAATTAAGGCAGAGGATTACCGGCTGCTTGATAAAGGGTGTACCAATCTTCTCGGGTCAGCTCTATTTCTGCGGCTTGCGCAATTTGTTCAATCCGGTCTGTATTCATTGTTCCGGCAATGACTTGCATATTGGCCGGATGGCGTAAAATCCAAGCGGAAGCTAAGCCTGTAGGGGTTGTGCCGTACTTTTCAGCCATTTCCCGAAGGACTTCATTCAACTCGGGCAACGCCTCATCCCCAATAAACACACCATGAGGTCCTTGGTAAGGCGACCAGGCTTGAATGGTCATCTGCTGCAGGCGCGAGTACTCGAGAATACCGCCGTCATGGTCGACCGAACTGCTCTCAAGGCGGTTCACATTAATCCCCGAATCTACCATGCCGGTGTGCATCAAACCAAATTGCAGCTGATTCGCTTGCAGAGGTTGCGCTACTGCTGTTTTTAACAGTTCAACTTGTCCGGGGTTAAAGTTGCTGACTCCAAAATGACGTACTTTTCCAGCTGTTTCCAATGCGTTAAAGGCTTCGGCAATTTCAGCCGGCTCCATTAACGTATCGGGACGATGCAAGAGGAGGGAATCTAGATAATCGGTGTTGAGGCGTTCTAAAATGCCGTCGACAGAGTGTAGAATATGCGCTTTTGAAAAGTCATACATTTTCCCTTTAACAATTCCGGCTTTTGACTGAATAAACAAATCTTCTCGACGAATCGAGGTCTTTTTCAAAGCATCCGCAAAAATGCGCTCACTTTCTCCGTCGTTATAAATATCGGCATGGTCAAAAAAGGTAATGCCGTTCTCTACAGCCGCCTCAAGCACCTTGACCGGATCTTTTGCTGTATTGACACGCATAATGCCTAAAGCCACTGCGGAAACCTCTTCTTCACTTTGTCCAAATGGTATGTTCTTCATTGTTTTCCCTGCTTTCTTTGCCGTTTCTTTTTAAATATAGCACTTGCAACTTTAGAAACAAAGCTATAACTATCAAAGGGTTGCACGAAATAGCTGCATTCTCTTTTTGAAACCCATTCGTTTATGGTAAAATGGTTTGGAAGATAGAATATGCTGTTTGCAGGAAAGCAGTTGAAGAAGCTTACATACAAAATGTATTGGTTAAAAGATGCAGGAATTTAAACAGGAGGATGTTTTTTATGATAATTGGTGTACCTAAAGAAATTAAAGCAAATGAAAATCGTGTAGCCGCTACACCAGCTGACATTTCAGATTTGGTGAAACAAGGACATGAGATTTATGTAGAAACAAACGCAGGAGTAGGTTCAGGTTTTACTGACGAGGAATACGCAGAAGCAGGGGCTGAAATTAAAGAGACAGCCGCTGAAGTATGGAAAGCTAAAATGGTCATTAAAGTCAAAGAACCGATGGAACAAGAATACCAATACTTCTACGATGGACAAATCGTGTTTACTTATCTGCACTTAGCCAACGACAAGGCTTTAACTGAAGCACTCATTGAAGAAAATGTGTCGGCTTTAGGCTATGAGACCATTTCCGTGCAAGGAAAACTGCCTTTACTCAAACCAATGAGTGAAGTGGCTGGACGGTTCGCTGTGCAAGCAGGTGCACAATTCTTGCAGCATCGCTACGGCGGTTCGGGAGTATTACTCAGTGGTATCCCTGGGGTTGAACGAGGCCGCGTCGTCATTATCGGCGGAGGCGTTGTAGGTTTGAACGCAGCGAAAATTGCAATGGGTATGGGTGCCCACGTAACTATCCTCGATGTCAATGGGGAACGTTTAGCTGAAATCGACGACTTATACGGCTCGCAAATTGATACCTTGATGTCGAATTCTTACAATATTGCCCAAGCCGTAAAAGAGGCAGACGTGGTCATTGGATCGGTTCTGATTGCCGGAGCGAAAGCCCCAGTGCTTGTCACAACGGAAATGATTAAATCCATGCGGCCTGGTTCAGTGGTCGTTGATGTGGCAGTTGACCAAGGTGGAAACTTTGAAACCACCGAGCATGCAACCACACACGATGATCCGATTTACGAACGACATGGCGTTATCCACTATGCCGTAGCTAATATTCCAGGCGCGGTGCCAAGAACAGCGACAATTGGTCTAACAAATGTCACCATGCCTTACATTGCCCGCGTCGCCAATCAAGGCCTGGAGAAAGCTTTCTTAAATAGTCAAGCCGTGATGCGCGGTGTGAATGTGTACAAAGGCTTGGTTACAAATGAAGGAGTCGCCACCGCCCTTGATTTAAAATATACAAATATGTACGATTTAATTCGCGGGTAATTAACCCCCGGTTAAAAGCGAAAAGCCTTTTGGTGTCCTCAGTAGAATGAAGACGCCAAAAGGCTTTTTTATTTTATTGACTTAACTTGTTACACGTTCAAAAGGATCGCGGCTAATGCCTTGTTCCAACACTTGCTTGGCATATTCTTTCGCTGAAAACAAACTATGGTCGCGGTAATTCCCGCATTCTTTCGCCGTTACGGCCGGTACTTCTTTCGTTTCCAATACATCATGCAAAGTGTTTTCTAACGCTTGAGCAATTTCTTCCGCCGAAGCTTCATTCCATTTAATGCAATAAAAGCCTGTGCGACAACCCATAGGTGATACATCAATCACATCATCTAAGTGGTCGCGTAAGTACGTCGCTAATAAGTGTTCTAATGTATGCATCGCACCCGTTGGGAAAGCATCTGCATTTGGCTGTAAAAAGCGTAAATCGATTTTTTGAATCGTACTGCCTTTTTGATCCTGCTCTACCCCAGCTACTCGCACATAAGGGGCCTTTACTTTATTATGATCTAAATCAAAACTTTCCACTCTTGCCATTTCATTCAATCTCCTTTAATTCGTTCAATCTTTTAAATCTTCTATCAAGGATAACACAAGCTGGGCCGACCGCTCACCCGCTAGCAGCACAAATTCGTCGAAATTCACCGACGCCTGCTCATCTGCCACATCCGACACCGCCCGAATTACAGCCACCGGCACTTCAAACTGCTGGCATGTTTGCGCAACGGCGGCCCCTTCCATTTCCGTAACTAAGGCCTTCGGGAAATGGTCTTTAATGTTTTGAATTGCTTCAGCACTTGATACAAAAGAATCGCCACTCACAATTAATCCTTTTTGTGTATTCCAGCCTAGCGGTTTTGCCGCTTGTTCAATCCGTCGACTCAAGTAGTCATCTGCATCATAAACAGCGGCCATTTGCGGAATTTGACCATAGGCATAGCCAAACACACGGTTATCAGCATCATGATACGCCAACTGATTGGCAATCGCCAAGTCCCCAATGGCTAGGCCTTCACCAATCCCACCTGCTGAACCTGTGTTAATAACCGCATCCACCTGAAATGTATGAATCAACAGCGTCGTAGCAATACTAGCATTCACTTTCCCAATGCCTGAGCGCACAATCGTGACGGGTTGGCCGTAAATGCTGCCATCATAAAATGTTTGCTTGGCCATTTCACGGACTTCCTCTTTTTCAATCACTTCCATTAAGCGATTCATCTCTTCTTCCATCGCGACTAAAATTCCTAATTTCACTATTAAATGAACTCCTTGTAAATAATTTTTAAATAAATAAAATAATTACCCATGTAATAATAAGTAACAACACCACGATGGCAATGAGAAAATTCAGGGTCCGGTCCACCTGCCGGTAGCGTTCCATCACATCGGAACGCCTCTTATTGGTTTTTCCCTGACGATTCAACTTAAATTCTTCAATGCGTGATTTAATGGATTGTTTTTTCTGTTCTTTAAATTCCTGCCGTCGTTGAGCGCGCTCCGCTTTTTTTCGTTCCAATCGACTCATTTTCACTCGTTCCTTCTATCACTTTTATCCCTTTTGTTCTTCCATATTCCGTCTCATTTTCCAATAAAACAAAGCAAAGACTGTTTTTGAATCACACAATTCACCACGTGCATAAGCATCCATCGCTTCTTCGTAATCCAACTCCACCACTTCAATAAACTCATCTTCATCTTGGGCGAGAGGATCTGTAACTTTTTTTAAATTCTCTGCTTCGTAAATTTCTAAAAATTCATCGGTGTAGCCAGGCGTACTGTAAAAAGACGTCACAAAACGCCAGTCATCAGAGCGGTAACCCGTCTCTTCTTCAAATTCGCGCTGGGCGGTGATTATCCCATCTTTATCTGTTTCATCCCGCAGGCCCGCTGGTAATTCTAAAGTCGTTTTTCCAATGGCGACGCGATATTGACGCACAAGGACGAGTTTATTCTCATCTGTAAACGCGATAATGGCTGCCGCATCATCATGGCGAACAATCTCTCTCTCAGCTGGGCGCCCATCAGGCAAGGTGACATCAAGCAACTGATAGGTAGTAATACTGCCTTCGTGAACGGTCTGAGTATTCGTAATTTTCTCTTCAAATTCCATTTTGATTACGCCCTTTCTTTGTTTTTTTCATTATACCATTTTATCTCTGTTTATATTTGTTTAAAGAATAAAATCGTGCTAAAGTCTGAGTAAACTCTTATGTGTTTATGGTAAAATAAAAGAGAACATAAGGAAAGGATGTAGACTGCTATGAAGAAACAAACATCCAATCATCTATTTATATTACTTTTAGCGGTAATAACTATGGTTGTTGTTGGATTTTTACTGTCCGCTATAGGAATCAACACGTTATTTTCTTTCATCATCGGTTTGATTGTCGGTGTTGTCCTCTATTCTAGTTATATGAAACAACAGAGTCCACCCGTCAAGAAAACGGATTTGAAGCCTGTTTCCGATGAGCGAGAAAAGTTCTATCGCTCAAGAGGGTTGTCTGATGAAGATATTACATTTTTTAGAGACACCATGAACAACGCAAAGAATCAAATTCTTCAAATTGAAGAAAATATGGCAAGCACTGGGAAATTGCAGGCCATTGCCAACCGGAACAATACGATTCAGTTGATAAAAGTATTATTTAAAGATATAGTCAATGAGCCGGAACGTTTACATGAAATCGACCAATTTTTATATGTGCACTTGCCAAGCCTGGCAGATTTAACAAATAAATACGTGCAGATTAACGCCCATCAAGCAAAAAGTAAGCAAACATTTGATGTGTTAGAAAAATCTGCACAGACGATTGATGAAATGTGTCAACAAATCACCAACGATTACATGACATTCCGTGCAACAGATATTAGTGCGTTAGCGGATGAAGTGGAATTTGCAAAACGCCGTTTAAATCGCGAAGGTTCTTCCATTGAAGAAGACGAAATTTAAACAGCAGCAATGAAAAATTTAGTATGGAGAGGATAATGTTTATGTCTGAAAATGAGCGCAAGGAAGAATTAACTGCAGAAGAAACGATGACTACAGATACAGAACCAACTCCCCAGATGCCTTCTGGTCGACCAGATACAAGTGCATCCATTGAAGATTTATTAAAAGATCCTTTTGGCGAACCAACAGAAATGCCAGAATTAGAAGTGACCAAAGAACAAGAAGAAACAGCCATCGGTAAAACATTTGAAAATTTACCGGCTGAACAGCAAGAAACAGCCCGTCAATTAGCGGAACAAATTAATGTGACGGATACAGATGCGGTCTTGAATTACGGATCGGCTGCCCAGCAAAAAATTGGGGATTTCTCGCATAACGTCTTAAACCATGTACAAAATCAAGACACAGGTGTTATTGGCGAGTCGATTAATGATTTGATGTTCCATTTACAAGAGTCGAATCCCAATGAGTTAGTGGAAGAAAATCAAAACTTTATCCAGCGATTTTTTAATCGGGCAAAACGCTCTATTTATGAAACAACCGCGAAGTATCAAAAAATCGGTGCCCAAGTCGATAAAATTGCTTTACAGTTGGATAAACAAAAAAGCGCGCTACTTGAAGACAATAAAATGTTAAGTCAATTGTATGACCAAAACTTGGCTTACTATGAGGCTTTGAATATTTATATCGGCGCAGGTGAATTAAGACTCGGTGAATTAGAGAATGAAATCATTCCTAAAGCTTTAAAAGAAGCTGAAGATAACCCCGATCAAATGTTGGTGCAAAAAGTCAATGACTTAAACCAATTTGCCAATCGTTTAGATAAACGAATTCATGATTTACGCGTCACGCGCCAAATCACCTTACAGCAAGCTCCGCAAATTCGTTTAATCCAAAACACAAACCAAGCGTTGGCTGAACGGATTCAAACATCGATCAATACGGCGATTCCATTATGGAAAAACCAAATTGTTATTTCCCTTACATTGCTCCGTAAGCAAGATGCCGTTGAAGCACAACGTCGAGTGTCGGATGCGACCAATGAAATGTTGGAGCGCAACTCTGAAATGTTGAAGCAGTCATCGATTGATACGGCTCGAGAAACGGAACGTGCCGTTGTGGATATTGAAACCTTACAAAAAACGCAAGCCGACTTAATTGAAACCTTACAAGAAACACTTGCGATTCAACAAGCGGGTACGCAAAAACGTCGTGAAGCCGAGCAAACCTTGGTCACTATGGAAGATCAATTACGCGACCAGCTGCTTGAAATCACGCAACATTCAAACAATCCACAAAACCAGTAAGTATAAGCTAAAGTAAAAAGCGTCTAGAGAAGGGGATACTCCCTCCTCTAGGCGCTTTTTTTAGGTGAAATGGTTGAGTGGCGATTTAAAATAAAAATTCACGACCGATGGCGAGCAGTTTTTGACACCTTTCTCGATTTCGAAACCGCCGGCTTACTATTTCTATTGCAACTCGTCTACACACAACAGGATAAGGTGCATAAGCTGTTGCGTTTGTGTAAAACACAATAGGTAAATTCCACGAAGCGGTTGTATTTCCTTCAAACGCAACAAGTTTTTGCATGTAGCCTGTTGCTTTTTCTCTATACGCGGCTGCCTTATATTTTTCCTACAAAAAAGACACAGCCGCAGCTGTGCCTTTTCTAAGAATTTCTAGTCTATTTCATTTACTCTGCAAGTAATTCTGGATAATGTTCTTCAATAATATTGTGGCAACGGTGGCAGACCTCGCCATGTCCGTCGATTTCTACTAGGTCTTCTGTTGTAATACGGCATCGTTCACACACACCACCTGGCATATGTTCTACTTTTACAGCCATCGTATCAAATTCCAATAAAGACTCATCATCTGCTGGTTTTTCGTCTAAAGGACGGACATTCAACTCAGAAGCGACTAAGATTTGACGTAAATCGGCATCGAGCGAATCCAATAAGTCTGAAACACCGTCTGTAACATATAACGTTGTTTTTGCTTCGAAATCTTTACCGATCACTTTATTCTCACGAGCCACTTCGTTTGCTTTCATAATGTCATTGCGTAAGTCCATAAAGTTGTTCCACTTCTCAAGAATCTGGGCACGATTGCCATATGCCTCCACGGTTGGCATTTCAGCTAATTGGGCATAATCTTCTTCTTCATGCAAGTAGTCCCAAATTTCTTCAGCCGTATGCGGAATAATTGGGGTCAAGACTTTCGTCAATTTCACCAATGCTTCGTAAAAGACCGTTTGAATCGCACGACGGTCGAAAGCATCCGGTGCATCAATATATAAAATATCTTTTGCGATATTCATATAAAAATTCGACAAATCAACCGTGACAAAGTGATTTACTTCTTTAAAAATGTCATTGAATTTGTAGCGATCGTAGGCATCTAAGACATTTTCAATCGTAACATCTAAGCGATTCATCATATACTGGTCAATTGAGCGCAAGTCGTCATAAGCGATTGCGTCTTTCGCCGGGTTAAAGTCTCCTGTATTTTGAATCATAAAACGCAAAGTATTTCGAATCTTCCGGTACACTTCAGACACTTGCTGGATAATTTCCATGCTGACGCGCACATCGGACTGCGTATCTGCACTCAATACCCAGAGTCGAATAATGTCCGCACCCAACTGATCCATAACTTTATTCGGGTCGATTGTGTTTCCTAGTGACTTACTCATTTTACGGCCTTCCCCATCTAAAACAAAACCTTGCGACAGCACTGATTTATACGGCGCAACGCCATTTACGGCCACACTTGTCGTCAAGCTTGAGTTGAACCAGCCGCGGTATTGGTCGGAACCTTCTAAATACATATCCGCTGGGAACTCTAACTCCTCACGCTGCCGTAAAACCGCTTCGTGCGATGAACCGGAGTCAAACCAAACGTCCATGATATCTTCTTCCTTCGTAAACTCGCCATTTGGACTGCCATCATGCGTAAAGCCTTCAGGCAACAAGTCTTTCGCTTCACGCTCAAACCACACATTCGAGCCGTGCTCTTCAAACAATTTCGCCACATGGTCAATCGTTTCTGGTGTAATAATCGCTTCGCCATTTTCTGCATAAAAAATCGGCAGCGGTACACCCCAAGCCCGTTGACGTGAAATAACCCAGTCGCCACGGTCGCGGACCATATTATGAATACGTTCCTCGCCCCATGGCAAGACCCATTCAACTTCAGCAATTTCATCTAAAATATTTTGACGGAAATCATCAATGGACGTAAACCATTGCGGGGTCGCACGGAAAATCACAGGTTTCTTCGTACGCCAGTCATGCGGGTAGCTGTGCGTAATAAAGCCAAGGTCCAAGAGCAAGTCTTTCTCTTCTAACCAGCCTGTAATAATCGGATTTGCATCATCATAGAACACCCCTTCTAAACCTGGTGCTTCATCCGTGAAGTTTCCTTGGTCATCAACCGGTGACAGCACATCCAACTTGTATTTTTGGCCCACGATAAAGTCATCATCTCCGTGGCCAGGCGCTGTATGCACTAAACCAGTACCCTCTTCAAAGGTTACATGGTCGCCTAAAATGACAAGCGATTCACGGTCGTAAAATGGGTGATGCGCAGTAACGTATTCTAAATCTTTTCCATGTAGTTCTTCTAGCACTTCAACGTCTTCCCACTCAAGTGTTTCAGTGAGTTTTTCAAGTAAATCCGCCGCAACGACATATTTTTTGCCGTCCGCTTTTACCATGTTGTAAATGCCGTTCTCATGGACAGCAATGGCTAAGTTCGAAGGCAAGGTCCATGGTGTTGTTGTCCAGATGACTAATTGGGCATCGTTATCGACAACGCCTTTTCCATCTTTTACCGGAAAGCCCACATAAATACTTGGTCCACGCACATCGTGGTATTCAATTTCGGCTTCTGCTAACGTTGACTCACTCGATGGTGACCAGTACACCGGTTTTTTTCCTTGATAAATATAGCCTCTCTCCGCCATTTTACCAAAAAGACGAATTTGAGCCGCTTCATAATCAGGATTGAGTGTAATATACGGATTATCCCAGTCTCCGGCAACACCTAGTCGTTTGAATCCATCTCTTTGCAGGTCGATTTGCTCACGCGCAAATTCTTCACACAAGCGACGGAATTCAGCCACAGACATCGATTTGCGGTCAACCCCTTGATTGGTCAATGCCTGTTCAACCGGTAAACCATGCGTATCCCAGCCAGGGACATAAGGTGAATCGAACCCATTCATCGAATGGTAACGTACGATAAAATCTTTAGTGACTTTGTTTAGCGCATGTCCGATATGAATCGGTCCATTCGCAAAAGGCGGGCCATCATGTAAAATAAATTTCGGCTTACCTTCGTTTAACTTTTGTCTTTGTCCATAAACATCTTGTTCTTTCCATTCTTCTTGGCGCTTAGGCTCTTTATTTGCAAGACCGGCGCGCATCGGAAAATCGGTTTTTAATAGATTTAATGTATCTTTGATTTCCAAAATGGTCAACTCCTTAAATTTTTCATATTGTTGATAAAAAAAGAGATCTCATCCGAAAAGGACGAAATCTCGCGGTACCACCTTTTTTGAACAAAAGAGGCACCTCACCGTTTTGTTCTACTCAAATCTCTTTAATGCAGAGTCACAAAATAAGCTAGTCGAACATGCTTTCACTTATTTCAAGCGGACGATAATCGGTTAAAGATTGATCAACTCACACCAACCGTTGATTCTCTGACTGCAAGAGCTTTATTCGATCTTGTTCCTTGAATGTTATTTAACTGTTTGCAGAATTTGGGAGTTCGACTGCCGGCATTGAGCCTTCTTCGTAAACTACTTCATCTGCTTTTTCTACCTGTTCATTTTTAGAACCTTCGTTAGTATAAACCTCTTCGTCTGCAATTGCAAATTCTTCTTGTTCTTCGTAGGCATTGTCTTCTGCTTCATCATATGCAGTTTCCTCGTCTACGACTTCAGCATCCACAGCTTCGACTTCTGCTTTTTCTGCCAGTTCCTTTTCCACTTTTGCAATGGTTTCAGTATTTGGATACTCAATCGGTTGGCCGTCTAATAAATTACCCCAATCTTCTTTCGTGAGTAAATCCAATTGAGCTTCAATTAGAAGTTGTAGACGTTGTCTAAAAACACGACTTTGTTTTCGCAGGGCGGCAGTTTCTTCTTCAATTTTACGCGCCTTATTAACCGCTTCGCTTAGTAAGACATCCGCATTCTTTTCAGCTTCAGTATGTATTTTATCTGCATACACATCGGCTTTTTTACTAATTTCTACATAGTAGTCGTCGGCTTCTTGACGAACCTCTTGGGCATAGCTTTCCGCTTCATGTTTAATGCTTTCGATTTCTTTGTCTGTGCTTTCACGCAAACGGTCTGCAGCATCTTGTGCCACTAAAATAGATTTATTCAATGATTCTTGCTTTTTTTCAAACTCAGCCAGCTTTTTATTGGCTTCCTCTAAGCTTGCCTTCGCGTCTTTGTTTTCACGAATGAGTAATTCGTAATCTCGAATGATATCTTCAAGAAACTCATTCACTTCATCTTGATCATAGCCGCGCATCGTCTTTTTAAATTCTTTGTTATGAATTTCAAGGGGTGTTAATGCCATAATATCTCCTTCTAGTCGAGTTAAATTTCTCATTAGTTATTTCGGTCAATCATGCCAATTTCAACGATAAGATTTTCTTTTCGAGTCGTGCCGAGGGTTTTTCGAATTTGCAGGCGGCCATGGCCTCGAATAGAAATAATATCGTGTTCTTGAACATCAATATCCGGCCGTTCTATTTCAATCCAATTGACTTTAATTCGCTTTTCATTGATCATCGTTTTGGCTCGATTTCTCGAAACATTCAACGCTCTAGCCAAAACCCCATCAATACGCAAGGAAGAGACTACAATTTCCTCAACTTCCCACTTGTCAGTCATTTCAATTCTGTCTGTCCAGTCTTTTACTTCAAGTTGGACATTCACACGTCCAATACGATCCACATTTAAAAGGATAAAGCCTCGCATCTTCTCATCTAGGAAAAATTGCCAACGTAAGCCATCATTAATAATATCGCCCAAAGTGTCGCGTGAAATTCCTGACCCTAAGACGGTTCCTAATATTTTACCATGTGAGAGTTCCGCAAATTTGGTTGGATAATTGATTTCAATCAAAGTGATCTCAAAATCGTCGCGCGTAGGTTCATAATAAGGCGGATAGATCAAGACCCGTTGCTGCTCCGCCTCGTCATGCCCGCCAAACGTTTGGTACTTGATTTGGTCATATTGTCCGATTACGGACTGGACAATAAATAACTGCCGTGGATTTAGAAAACTCGATAAATAAGGGGCGTATTGGTTTTCCACCTGAGCCACCCAATCAATCACTTGATCGATAAAATCTTGTTCATCGTCTCTAAAATGTTGGTAAATATTTAACATACGCGTCTAGTCTCCTAAGCGAGTAATCGAATGATAAAGTTAATGACGGTAACGACGCCATATTCCACTAAGGTAAGAGAAAGCAAGGCCGCCAGCCCAGCTAGGCTAATAAAACCGATGGGCGGGATAAAGCGTCTGAAAAAGCCAACATACGGTTCACAAATGCGAATTAAAAGCTGACCAATTGTCGATTGATAGGCCCCAGGTAACCAGGACATCAAAAAATAGACAACCAGTATAATTCTGTAAATATCAATTACATTTAATAATAAATTTCCAAGGTTAACGAATACATTTATCATTCAAAATCTTCTCCTCAATACATTACAACAATGAATCGGTAAATTCTGATAAATCAGCACCGTTTAACGTCACACTTTGAGGAGTACAAATAAAGATTTCCTCGTCCAAGCGTTGGATATCACCTTTAATGGAATACGTCACACCCATTAAGAAATCAAGCATTTTTGCTGCTTGTTCTTTATCCATCCGACGAAAGTTTAAGATAATGGTTTGATTGACTAGTAAATAATCAGCAACTTCTTGTCCTTCAGAATGAAGTCTAGGTTCTACGATTGTAATTTGAGGGTTTTGTGAGGCTTGTTTTTGGTTGATTGCCACTACATTCTCTCCTCCAGATTGTTTTTTTACTCGTTTTTCATTTTTAGGTACTGGTTCTTTTTTTACTGTTATGACGGGGCTAGGTTCATTTAGCCTCTCTGTAGCACCTACAGTTGTTTTTTCTTCTGTATTATTTTCTATCAAGTCCTCTTCGTCCAGCAAGAAAAAACTACTCAACTTATTTTTGAAGTTGTTCATTGTCTTTATCTCCTTTGATTAGCCATTAATCCTTACGTCTACGACGTCTGAAAAATGGTGGAGTATCTAATGTATTCTCTTCATTCGTCAGTCGACTGCTCTCGTTGCGATTAAAAATATCCTCGCTGCGCGTGGAGTCAGTATCCAACTCTTCGTCTAGATCCGCATTGCGGCGATTCCGTAAGTTTGTTTCTTTACGAATATCCCAGTCACCGAATGGATCATTTTGGCGATTATCGTTTGAAGTCGTTTCTTCTGAATCGCTTGTTTGTTGTGGTTGGGAAGTTTGACGCGTTGACTTTGGACGATTTTCTTGTTGAGTTGGTCGCCCGCCGCGTAAATTACCTTCACGTTTCATTTGTAAATCGCGCTCTTTAATACCTGTTGCGATAACTGTTACAACCACTTCATCGCCAAGGTTTTCATTGACGGATGTACCAAAGATAATGTTCACATCGCTTGTTGAAGCAGCTGAGACAATATCTGCCGCATCTTGGGCTTCAAACAAGGTCAAGTCCATACCTCCTGCAATGTTTAAGAGCACGTTGTCCGCTCCTTCGATTGACACTTCAAGCAATGGAGACGAAATAGCCTTTTGTGTCGCTTCAGCTGTACGGTTTTCACCTGTCGATGAACCGATTCCCATTAAAGCCGAACCTTGATCTTTCATTACTGTTCTAACATCCGCAAAGTCCAAGTTTACAAAACCTGGATTGGTAATCATATCTGAGATTCCTTGAACCCCTTGGCGGAGTACGTTGTCTGCTTCGCGGAAAGCTTCCAGGATTGGGGTTTTCTTGTCCACAATTTCAAGCAAACGGTTGTTTGAGATAGTTACTAACGTATCTACATGCTCTTTCATTGCTGCAATACCTTCTTCAGCATATCGAGCTTTCTTCGGTCCTTCAAACGAGAATGGACGAGTAATTACACCAACTGTTAATGCGCCTAATTCTTGAGCAATACGAGATACGACACCGGCAGCTCCTGTACCTGTTCCTCCACCCATACCCGCAGTGATAAAAATCATGTCTGCGCCTGTAAGAGCTTCTTCGATAGCTTCTTCACTTTCTTCTGCCGATTTTTTACCGACTTCTGGCATTGAACCTGCCCCGAGTCCTCGGGTTAATTTTGGACCCAATTGAATTTTTGTTTCAGCTTTCATTAATTCTAAGGCTTGAACATCGGTGTTGGCCACAATAAATTCAACACCCGATAA
This sequence comes from Atopostipes sp., assembly GCA_043425375.1. Taxonomy (GTDB): domain Bacteria; phylum Bacillota; class Bacilli; order Lactobacillales; family Carnobacteriaceae_A; genus Atopostipes. The sequence goes on along the minus strand of JBHWQC010000063.1, from coordinate 19,945 downwards.
GCCCTCTTCAATCATTCGATTTACCGCATTTCCGCCGGCTCCACCTACACCGATTACTTTAATTATTGCACCTGATGCTGGAACCATGTCAAATTCTAAATCCATTTCTTTTCCTCCTGTACCCCATTTACGATACTTGTATTCTAGTCATTTTTATTTATTTTTTAAAATCCTGAATATTCCTATTTTAACATGAAATGAGTCGTCCTCACATACTTCTACCCAATTGTTTTCTATTTATTCAAAAAAGTCTGAAAAGAAGTTTTTCAACTTCTCACTCATAGAAGGTTCGTTTGTTTGATTTGTCGCTTGCTGGGTGTCTGGTTTACTGGCCGAAGGTTGTTGCGCCTGATCCTCTCTATCAGGACGGACTGGTGCACGGGAGGCTTGATTCGTTACCGTTTTATCTAAAACCGTTTGTAAAATCAGCTCATCCACTTCTGACAAGTTCGTTTCGGCTACCACTAACCCGATTGCATTCGTAAACGCTGGGTAACGTACACTCATAAAGTCTGGCACATACATGCGGACTGGGAGATTAAAAATTTCTTCTGCCAATTCTTGAATGCCTGGCAGTGAAGAAGCTCCCCCACTAATCGTAATTCCTGCTGGCAATTGTGAGGCACCAATATTATTAATTGCAACATTTAATTGTTCAAAAATTTGTGCCACGCGGGCTTCAATAATTTCTGCAATGTATGATTCTTTGACTGTTTCTAATTCTTTTTGACCGACGATATCCACTGAGACTGTTCGTTTTGAATTTGTGTCTGGGGCATACGCATGGCCTACATCACGTTTTAGTTTCTCGGCATTTTGTAGCGAAGTATTTAAGACAATTGAGATGTCTTTTGTAACATACTCGCCCCCTTCAGGAATCACATAAGCACTCTTGAGCTGGTTCTCGTGAACCACTGAGACACTTGTTTGCCCCCCGCCCATGTCTATAAGCAGCGATCCGAAGTTTCTTTCATCTTCCTCTAAAGCCACTTGGGCCATCGCATGAGGTAAGACGACAATATTGCGAATAAGGTAACCCGCACGCTGAACCGCTTTTCGAATGTTATGCACAATCGATTTTGGTGAAGAAGCAATCACTCCTCTAAACTCAATCCGATTGCCAATCATACCGCGCGGATCTTTTATTTCATCAAAGCCATCTAAAGTAAATTCTTCAGCTGTCACATTCACCACTTCGCGTTCTTGACTCAAACTGCCTTCAATGGCTTTTTCAACTACCTGCTGGACATCCCGATCTGTAATCTCTTGTTGGTTTTGATTCAAAGAAAGACTTCCATAACACGTATTAATTTTTAAATCATTGGCTGGTATGCCCACTATTAACTCATTAATTGCAACATCGGCTTTATCTTCCGCTTGTTCCACGGCTTCGCGAATGGATGCTGCTGCTTCATCGATATTTACAATCATTCCGCGATTTAAACCTTTTGTTTTTGAATTTCCTACTCCAATAACATTCATTTGTCCATTTATTACTTCGGCAACAATAACATTCATTGAAGTGGTTCCAATATCTAGACTCGCATAAATTCCGCTTTTCATTTTAAGATTGAAACCTCCATTAATTTTAGATTTGTTTCTTCATAGACTCTTGATTGATATGGTCATTCTACCATAAATCCTGTGAAACAGTTAGTAAAGATCAATATTTGTTCTTTCCATCTAATGGCATCAAATCTAGCAAAAAAAACAGTCCCTGCTGTGTTTGTTTTAACCATTAATGCCTTCTAATACTTGTCGTTCCTCTTCATCCACTTGTGAATCTGCATCAATATTTTCCTGACTCAAGAAAGGCGTAAAATAAACACCGACTTCCATATCAAAGACCCCTTTCATCCCGCTGACTGCTTGGACCATTTGGGGATAGTAAGAGATTTTCTCTGCAAAAGACGGTATCGAAGAAAGCACACGGTTCCCATTATTCATATAAGCCTGTATAAACAGTGGATTCGTTCGATTTTCAACAAGTTCAATTTCAGAGATTAAATGTAAAATAGATGGATCCAACTGACTCATCTCTTCAATGATTAAGTTCAGCGCCTCGCCTTCTTCGAAATTTGAAAGCACCGGCTGATTACCCAAAGAAACATCATAAACATCCTCAAGCACGGTGCCATTTTCAAGTACTCGTAAATACGAACCTTCATTGGCGATATAAGCAACGGTACTGAATTCTTCCACCTGCAAGACAATATCATTCAACCCAGTAATTTCTGCTTTTGCCTTTGAAATTTGGGGAATTTGTTCCGTGATCTGTTGGCCAATCGTTTCTGTTTCACGATAAATATCCAACATGGAATCGCCGCTTTGGATGTGGCTTTCGTCAATCACCTGCTGGACATAAACGTTTTCATTGCCTTCTACTGAGATCGTTCCCACCTTACTCCACGGGCTGATAAAGTAGCCTAAGATGAAGATAACAACTAAATTTACCCCTACAATGGGGATGTAGCGTTGTAAAATTTTGTAAAGAGGCATCTGAGTAGTTTGGCTTGTTTTATTAGTGTTCGTTGTTTTCTTGACCGCCTCAGCCTTCGTGTGTTCATTGTGCATGGAACGTTCTCCTCTCTAGCTGTCTTTAGGTCTAGTCTTGTTTTTTCTTAATTTCATCCAACATCACTTGTATCAGTTGATCCGTTGCATGCGGTTCGCCAAGCACTCGAGCTCGCTCACTCATCTCGGCGCGTTTTTCTGGATTTTGCATTAATTTGTCGAGGGTTTGTAGTAACGTTTCACCCGTCAGCTGTTTTTCCTCAAGTAACAGAGCCGCATCATTTTTCACTAAGCTCATCGCATTTCGTGTTTGGTGATCGTCCGTCACATTCGGTGAAGGAATTAAAATACTTGGAATCCCCAATACCGTGATTTCGGCAATGGTCGTCGCCCCGCTTCGACTTACAATCGCTGAGACGCGACTGAGGACATTGACCATATCATGGATGTACGGTTTAACGACCACATTTGGATGATTGGCTAAAGGCGAGACATGTTCGAGTGCAGTTACAGTCGCTTCATAATGACTTTCACCCGTCGCAAAAATCACTTGATAAGGACGATGTCTTAACTCTACATAAGCTTCAACCACTGCCCGATTAATTTGCTCGGCTCCGCGGCTACCTCCAAAAATCAGCACAATCGGTTTCAACATATCTAAACCATCAATGGCATCTGTCAGCGGCAATTCTTGCTCAGCCACTTCTTGGGCGCGTGGATTACCAGTAAAAACGACTTTTTCTTCATAGCCATCGACTTGCGAGTAAATATCGTCAAAACTGATCGCTAACCGGTCGATGTAGCGAATCAAAAACTTATTGGTTAGACCAAGATGGCTGTTTTGTTCATGTACAACGGTTGGTATGCCTTCTTTGGCTGCCACATAGCAAATTGGCGCGCTCACATAGCCGCCGGTTCCTAAAACAATATCCGGTTTAAAATCGCGAATAATTTGTTTGGATTCGCGGATGCTTTTCAAAAATAAACCAACACTGTTTAGATTATATTTTAACCCTTCTAGATTCAGTTGACGTTTAAAGCCTTCGATTTCAATCGTTTTAAAAGCGATCCCTTCTTTTGGCACAATTGAACTTTCAAGTCCACGTTCGGTTCCTACATAGAGAAGCGTGACATCTGCATTTATTTCTTTTAATCGACGAGCGACCGCTAAAGCCGGATAAATATGGCCTCCCGTTCCGCCGCCTGTTAATAGTACTCTCATCTCTTGCACATCCTTTTACTCTTTTTCCTCTTCGATTAGCTGTTCTACTGCTTCAATAAATCGGTCGCCTCGAATTTCAAAATTCTTGTACTGATCCCAGCTCGCAGCAGCTGGCGAAAGTAAAATAACATCGCCCGGCTCACTCAATTCGTAAGCGGCTGGTACTGCATCTTCAACATTTTTAACTGTTTGAATCATGGAAATGCCTGCTTTTTCGGCCGTTTTTTTCATTAAAGAAGCTGTTTCTCCAAAGGTTACTAAGGCTTTCACATGCTTTTTAAATGTAGGAGCTAAGGCTTCAAATGACACCCCGCGGTCCAAGCCACCCGCTAATAAAATAACTGGCTGATCAAACCCTTCTAAGGCATTTTCAGTTGCTTCTATATTGGTGGCTTTCGAGTCATTGTAAAAAATTCGCCCTTTAAATTCTGTTAAAAATTGTGTCCGGTGTTTGACTCCTTTAAAATTTTGTAAAACGCTTTGGATGGCTTGATTCGAGACCCCTTTTAATTTCGCCACGCCAATCGCGGCTAAAAAGTTCTCTAGATTATGTAAGCCATGCAAGAAAATATCCCGTGTCTGCGCCACGGCTTCGCCTTTAAAATAAATCGTCTCATTTTTTATTGAAATGCCTTCTTTGAGATAGACTTTCCGTGAAAAAGGAAGCAGTTGCGCATCGGTGTTGGCTAGAACTAATTTTTCTAAATGTGTTTGGTCTTTGTTGTAAATAACAATATCTTCAGGGGTTTGCTGACGAATCAAGTTCATTTTTGCCTCTTCGTACGCTTCTTGCGTACCATGATAATCTAAATGCGCCGTTGATAAGTTCAACAATACGGCAATGTCCGGTTTAATGGTTGGCGTACCTAATAATTGGAAGCTGGATAATTCTAAAATGACATCATCTTCTCCAGTAACTTCTAAAGCCATTTGACTGGCGGGCACTCCGATGTTTCCTAAAGCATATGCTTTGCCTCGGTCTCGTTCAATTGACAAGAAGCTTTGAATCATCAACGTCGTCGTCGTTTTTCCATTCGTTCCAGTCAAGCCAATAATCGGCGCCTGCATAACAGACATCGCAATCTCCACTTCAGTTACAATCGGAATATCTCGTTCAAGTGCTTGTTTTAAAATAGGATTGCTATAGGGAATTCCGGGATTTTTTACAATAAAATTAAAACCTTTATCGAGTAAATCGTCGGGATGGCCGCCTGAAAGAACAGAGACACCGATTTTTTCTAAGGTTTTTGCATCTGCATTCTCTGTTAAATCTTGGGCATCATTGACGGTCACCTCTGCTCCCAATTTGTGCAACAGTTGCGCTGCCATAAAACCGCTCTTGGCTAAACCAAGCACTAGCACTTTTTGATTGTGATAAGATTTTCTCTTTTTCATAACTTCCACTCCAGCTTTCCCCATTCCCATTCCATTTTATAAAAGCACCAGCGCTAAAAGAGCGCCCAAAAGACCCACGAGGCCAAAGATACCGACAATTTTCCACTCCGACCAGCCTTCCATTTCAAAATGGTGGTGGATAGGACTCATTTTGAAAATACGGCTGCCGGTTCGTTTAAACCAAAAGACTTGCAGCATGACACTGGCTGTTTCGGCTACAAAAATAATCCCAATCAACAGCAAGGTCCACTCCGCATCAAGTAAAATCGACATCGCGGCTAAACCTGCACCTAAGGCTAAAGAGCCGACATCTCCCATGAAGATGCGAGCGGGTTTTCGGTTAAATAAGAAAAAACCGATTAAACCGCCGATCACAGCCATCGCGAAGGTCAATACTCCCCAGGCTTCTTGTTGGAAGGCTAGATAAGCATATGCCCCATACGCAATCGTCCCTGTAGTAGCCATTAAGCCATCAATACCATCCGTTAAGTTGGTGGCGTTAGAGAAACCAACCAACCAAAAGACGGCAAACAAACCATACAAGTAACCAAGAGGTACTTCACCTATAAAAGGAAGCGCCAAGTGGTTGTCAAAGCCATTTAGCAACAAAATCACATAAAAAACAATTCCAATGACTATCTGGGCTAAGAATTTTTGGCCACTTGTTAAGCCTAAATTACGTTTCATAAATAATTTAATAAAATCATCAATAAAACCAATCAATCCGTATAAAACTAGCACACTTACAAGCAACCACATATCAGTTGTCCGATGCCAATTTAAACCAAGTGAAAGAATAACGGTCAGCATAGTGGAAACGATAAACGCTACGCCCCCCATTGTCGGAGTGCCACTTTTGCTTTCGTGCCATTTAGGCCCTTCATCTAATGTAATCTGTCCGAGTTGTTTGGCTCGAAAGTAGCGAATAATATAAGGCATTGCACCCACTACAAGGATAAAGCTAATCAGCATTGGCCAGACCATAATCGTTAAAACGTTCATTTGTATCTCCTTTAATTTCCATCAAAAATTTTAAACACATACCCTCTATTATAGCCTCTGGCCACGCGGGTCTCAACCTCATTTTGCAATCAAAAAGTGGAAGTCGGATTCTATGTCCAGCTCCCACTTTTTTTGGTTCTTCTTACTCTGTCTCTATTCTTTCCGTCTCTTCCATTTTCGAAGAAAGAGTCACCGCAATCTCACTGTCGGGCTCCATAAAGGATCCAGGGGCCAGGCTTTGTTCCACTACGTACCCTTCACCTTTAAAGACCATATTAACGCCTGTTAACTCCGCCACTTTTAAAGCATCGTTGCGTGACCAATTTGTCAAGTCCGGCATCGTTGCCGCTCCGTTTGTCATAAGAATGACTTGTTGGTCATCGAACAAAGGCGTTTGAACATGTGGAAATTGCTGAACAATTTCAGACCCTGTCCCAATTAAAGCAAATTCCCGACCGGCTTTTGTCAATTGCTCGACCGCTTCATCTGCGCTCATTTCCAGATATGAAGGGGTCTCAATATAGTGAATATGTCCATCAACACCAGGTTGATTAATGGTTTCATCAAAATCATGAATCCGATCCACTAATGGATGATACACTTTTTGTACCACACCGCTTCCATAAGCCGCATCCGGTGTATACGATGGGTTTTGAACCGTAATATAAACAATATATTTTGGATCATCTGCCGGCATCATAGCCGCAACGGAGTAAATATATTCATCCGGCATATAACCGCCTGTTTCTGGATCCGACACTTGTGCCGTACCGGTTTTGGCTACAACTGGAAACTCCTCTTTGCGGTAGAAACGGGCCACCGCTTCGTCCATCTCGGTTGCTTGTCTTAAGTAATTTAGTGTAGCCTGTGCTGTTTCCGGTGTAATCGGACTTTCTTTTAACACCGGCTCAAAAGTATGTGTTTCATCTGTTTGGGCATCCACAGTTTTATCGATTAATTTTGGCTTAACCATTTGTCCATCATTGGCAATCGCCGAAAACGCCTGAAGCATTTGCACGGGTGTCACGGACACTCCTTGGCCAAAGCCGGTAGTCACTGCTTGCAGCGGATGGCTGTACGGATTCATTCCAGCTTGTTCGTGCGGCAAACTGATGCCGGTTGGCTGAGATATTCCAAAGCCGTCCATGTAGTCTTTCCACACGTCATGTCCCATCGCTTCCACCAGATTGATAAATAAAATATTACTGGACCGCGCCACGCCTTCAAGCTGCGAAATATAGCCCCATCCTTGGCGATTGATATCCCCAAGGGTGCCTCCATAAATGTGCATCGTCCCTGTCTTAAAGTATTGATTCGGTTGGAACACACCTTCCTGGATTGCTGCCGCCAGTGTCAACATTTTCATCGTTGACCCCGGCTCAAAGGTATATTCCGTCATCAAGTTTTGCCAAGAGGCATCAATATTTTCAAGCGTGGTGGCGTTGAATGAAGGCCGCTGACCGCTGGCTAGAATTTCACCAGTTTTCGCGTCCATTACCGTTGCCGTCATAGCTTCTGGCTCATTTTCTGTTTGCACTTTTGTAAGAATTGTTTCTAAATGCACTTGTAGTTTATGATCGAAGGAGAGGTACAAATCATTGCCATCGACCGGTTCCACCTCTTCGTTCTCCAAACTAGGAACCAAATAACCAAAGCCGTCTTTTTTATATGTTCTCGCTCCATTTTGGCCCGTCAATTCGTCATTAAAGGAATCTTCAAGCCCCATCACACCGACTAGCTGCTTCTCTTGCGCCACATTCTCTTCTTCCGATTCCGCTTGCGGATACTGGGCTAAACCAACCGTATGTGAAGCAAACACCCCATTTGGATAGAGGCGTTTTTTCCTTTCTTCGAAAATAATGCCTGTCAAGTCTTGGGCAGCTAGATCTTGCTTGATTTGACTCACGGTATGGTAGGAAAGATTATTTCCCGCAGCCCCAAATTCGATTTGGTCTACGTCTTTTGTGAGAAAATTTAAGATTTCTGCTCGTGACATGTTAATATGCGCAGCTAAAATAGTGGCTACCGCTTCTGGATTTTCAACATGCTGCGGATTGTTCTCAGATGACCAAGTATCGGTCAGCACGCCAATCATTTTATAAGAGGTTGCGTCCACGGCAATCGGATTGCCATGTCGATCATAAATGGTCCCACGATTTGCTTGCAAGGTGTGATTTTGCGTATAGAGACGCTCCACATTTTCTTCCAAATTTTCACCGTCAATCTCGCCATGCACCATAATTTCAGAAAAGCGCAAAAAGATTAAACCAAAAGTAAAGAAGGTGAGGATTAAAAGAAGAGCTGAAAAATTATGTCGGTTTCGATTCGAATTCGATTGCATGTTTCCACCTACTCCGTTGGTGCAATATTGACGATATTATCATTATGCAGCTCTAACCCATATTTTTGTGCAATCGCCTGAATGCGATCATACCGAGAAAGTTCATGGACCTGCTGCGTTAAGTTTTCAATTTCAATATTGGTTTGTGCAATGTTTTGATTTACATCTTGCAAATCACGGCTGGCATTTGAAAGGGCAAGATTCGTATGCACATTCAATAAAATGAATGTAAATAAAAGAATGCCAAACACGGCTACAAGCCCTTTTTCGAATTTTGACAGCCCCTTTGGTAGCGGTTTTGCTTGCGGGATAGGAACAACCTTTGGTGCTGTGCGTTCCTGCGGTTGCCCAATTGGTTGTGCGTAAGTATTTTGGGCCAGCGTGTCTTCTATTTCTAACTCTCGTGCTAAATTGTCTTCCATGACATTAAATCCCCCTTAACATTCTCAAAAACGGTCTGCTACTTTTTATCTATTTCAGTCTGCTTTTCTGCGATACGCAGCTTAGCACTTCTTGACCGCTTGTTTTGTTTCACTTCATCTTCTGTTGGTAAAATTACTTTTCGGTTAATTAATTTCAGTGGCGCCCTTTCCATTTGATCCGGCATGATCGGTAAGTTAATAGGCGGCTCATCTACTGTCGAATAGTCTTTGAACGTATTTTTGACGATACGATCTTCCAAGGAATGAAAAGTAATGACGCTGATTCGTCCGTTAATAGTTAATAATTCAATCGCCTGTTCCAACGACTCTTTCACTGCGTTCAATTCATCGTTGACGGCAATACGAATCGCTTGAAACGTTCGTTTCGCCGGGTGCCCGCCGGTTCGTCGTGCCGGCGCCGGGATGGCTTCTTTGATAATATCCACCAACTCAAACGTCGTCTCAATCGGCTTTACTTCTCGATGCTGTTCAATTTTACGTGCAATTTGTTTGGAAAATTTCTCTTCGCCGTATTGGAAAAAAATGCGCATCAAATCATTAAATGACCAGTCATTCACCACTTCATAAGCCGTTAACTTCTGGTCCTGATTCATTCGCATGTCCAGTGGCGCATCTGCGTTATAACTGAAGCCTCGCTCCCCAATATCCAATTGCGGCGACGAAACCCCTAAATCGTAAAGTACACCATCTACTTTATGTATCCCTAAATGCTGTAAAGCCTGTTTTAAATTCCTGAAATTATCTTGAACAAGGGTTACTTGACCCTTCTCAATGCCTTCTTTTAAAGACTTTTTTGCTTCGCGAATCGCATACTCGTCTTGATCAAATGCATATAAATGGCCATCTTCATCTAAGTGTTCGAGAATCAATTGTGAATGGCCTGCTCCCCCAAGTGTGCAGTCGACATAAATACCATTTGGTTTAATATTTAAACCGTCTACTGTTTCATTCAGTAATACTGTTTCATGTTGAAATTTCACACTTAGCCTCCATTCTAGTTCTGTTTTTTTAAAAACCAAAATCAATCATATCTTCGGCTATGTCTTCAAATGAGCCTTCTGCTTCATCTGTAAAGTCGTCCCACTTGTCTTCGCTCCATATTTCAAAGCGGTTCGAGACGCCAATTAAGTAACAATATTTTTCAATCTCTGCAAAGTCAATCAGGTTTTGTGGTAGATTGATTCTTCCTTGTTTATCAATCGTACACTCGGTTGCCGCTGAGTAGAAAAAACGAGTAAATTTACGCGCATCGCGTTTTGCCATGGGTAACTGACCTAACTTTTCTTCTACTTTCTCCCACTCTTCTTGCGGATATCCGAACAAACAACCATCTAAACCTCGAGTCACAATGAAACGTTCGCCTAAAACCCCACGAAATTTTGCAGGGATAATGAGTCGTCCTTTCGAATCAATCGTATGCTTGAATTCGCCAAGTAACATTTCATTGCCTCCCTTCAGTTTTATGGCACAAACCTTTGTCTGACTTAGATTTATTCTACCACAATCCCCCACTTCCATCCACTTTAAAATTAATTTTCATTCAGATTTCACAGATTGTACGAAACGCCTTCATTTGAACCTAACACACGTTCGGATAATTTTATTTTTATACGCTTTTTAGACGTTTTTTGTCAATTGTTGTTAAAAAATTCTCATTTTTATCTAAAATAAATAGCTCAGGAGTGGTTTAAAAACGAGGTATTTTAGTGGTGAACAATTTTTTGTTGCTTTTAAAAAATAATTTCGTGGAATTCGAGAAAAAAAGCAACTATATATAGTAAGGGGGTTTTTTAAAGATGAATATTTTACAAAACAAACAGATAGAAAAAGAAGAGGTTTTGCCTACTAAATTAGCAGTACTGGAAGTTCTGACGAAGAGAAGTTTTTACCCGAATCAAAAAGACATTTCTGAATTAAATCGATTACGAACAGGTCTGGAGGGCGAAAAAGTTGCGGCAGATTATATAGACAAATACGGTAAAGCGCACTGGACACTTAGACAGAATGTTTGGTTCGACTACTTCAGCATATTAGAATATGACGGTGTATTACTCACGAAGAAAGCTCTCTATATTCTTGAGATTAAAAACTACTTGGGCTTATATATGTATGAGAATGGTCTTTCAAAATTAAACCATCGAGAATTATCCGCTAATCCGATTGATCAAACCCGAACACGACGATGAAAGTCCGTGAATTAATCAATAACCGCTTTCCGCACATAAAAGTATCTGGTGTGCTCGTTTTGTCGGTAACGACAGTCAGATCGTTATTCAATCTGAGATCGATGACATTCATATCATACAGCGACATGAATTACGTCCTTTTATTGAAAGGATTATTGCCTCGGAAAATGCTTCTTCGAAACAGACAGTGCCTATAGAAAGAGTTTTAAATTATCTTGAAAGCTATACAACGGAAAACCCTTACCCCGTTGAGCCACTTTCGCCTGAAACGTTATCTGGCTTGCGAAAAGGGATTCTATGTACAAAGTGTACGAGTCATCAGGTAGAAGTGACGAAAAAGTTCGTTAAGTGTCGTTGTGGAAGAAATGAGTTACGCGAAGAAGCTACAGTCCGAACAATATATGAGTATGGGGTGCTTAATTTTACTGCTCCTCTAACTGTCAATGCTTTGATTGATTTCTTTGGTAGTCAAGCGAATGAATAGTATCTAAGAAAGATTTTAAAGAAATATTTTAAGTGTATCTCAAGGGGGAGAGAAGATTTTTTTATTAATTATCCGGGTTAAATCTATTCTTTTCTTATAAAAATAGTTTGACAAGAATTGTGAAGCTTTGTTCTTGTCAAATTATAATTTCACAAGATTCAAAGCCATTTGGCCTTGTATAATTTGAATTTGGCAAGAATGAAGCCGTTTTATCCGTGCCAAAAGACAATTTCAAAAGAATACATGCATCAGTCCACACAAAAAGACGAGCTATTCTGCTCGTCTTCATTCATGTTAAAAATAAAGGTTAGGTAAGGATATTGAGATACACACCATATCCGCCCACTAATATATGATAGATTAAGGAGAAGATAAAAGTGTAGCGCCACCAGGTACGGAAAAAATAGCCCACCATTAAGACTCGTTTACTAAAGGCTAAATAAGATGCATAACCAATTCCAAAGACACTTAAACCTATGTAAAAGTATAAATGCGCCGGTCCAAGCCCCGCCAGTAATGTTTGTATTGTGACTGATATTAGTAAATAAGGAGTCAGAAAATCAACCGTCTTTAGGGGGATCGGGAAAAAACTTAAATTCGGTTTCAACTTAGCGCCTATAAACAACATGAGAAGCGGAAAAATGTAGAAAAACAGATACAACAATTGATCTACCGTTTCACTCACGATCCACCACTCCTTTTCTATAAATAGATTTTATTTATCATAACAAAAAAAACGTCCTTTGAGTAGTTTCAAAAGACGTTTTTAAGTAGATTGTCGATAATAAATATTACTCACCAACAACTTCTTTTCCATCATAATGTCCACAAGACGGGCAAACATGATGGCTTTTTCTCAATTCACCACAGTTTGAACACTCACTCAAGTTAGGCATTGATAATTTTTGATGTGTACGACGTTTTAATTTCTTTGATTTTGAAGTTCTTCTTTTTGGTACTGCCATGTTCCAAACACCTCCTTAAACTATTTCAACTCACTATTCAGTCATTACTTAATTTTCGTCTTCATCTTCAGTATAGAAGTCCATCCCTTTTAAGACATCAAAAGGTGAAGGCTTGGAATCTGCTGACTCCTCACTTGACGTGTTTGAGTCCACTTCATCTTCAAGTTTCAAACTCCAGTCTTGTCCGCTTGGCAAATCCTGTGCCTTTTGCTCTTCTTCAGACAATACTTTCATCGGAATCGAAGCCAAAATCGTATCTTCAATCGGTTTTTGGAGATCAAGGATATCTTTTTCTAAAGAAAAAGACAAATCATCTTCCTCAAGCGTAGCTTCACTTGACGCATCAAGTACGTCCGGTGCAAAATACACTTCATGAAATGGAACATCCAATTGTAAGTCAACAGGCTCAAGTGACCTTGAAGACGGCAACGTTAATGTGACATTCAAATTCAGATCCACATAATATTTGCTTTGCCCTTCTAAACTGATCATTCCCTCAATCGCGATTGGACTGACGTCAATCAATTCATCATTACGACTCTTTAAGGCATTCGTTAATTCTGCTTCACCCGAAATCGGATAATAACCGTCTCGGTATTTTTGAAGTTCTGCTAAAGACCATTTTAATTTCATCTGTGTCACCTCAAACTTAATTGAAGATTGTATGGAATGTGAATAGACAACACCAGTTATTATACATGCTTAAAGCCCCAGTGTCAATCAAATTTTATTGGCTTTTGTTTAAAATCCTGCTCTCCAATGAGCGACGGTTTCCCCAAGCGATAAATGGCACCTGCCGCAAGATCTTTCGTCAATTTGCTCGCGTTTTTCTGATTCACATTTGAAATCAACGCTGCACCTGCCGCATGCCTCACATGCCCCAAGTACGCCTGGCCCTTTTGGTTAAACCCTAAAATCCTTACCGCTGGCGGCTCTTGTAATGCTTGCAGCACTGCGTCCTCCGACCACATCAACAACGCATACACAAGCAAACGCTGCAAGCGCGTCTGCGTATAGCGCTTTGTTTTAATGCCCTGCATAAACCCTTCAAAGCTTTCCGCTTCGCGAATGAGTTCTTTCAACCGATTCTCAAGTCCCTCAGTCATCTGATAAAGCTCTCGCAAAGCCTCAGGAGCTTGGACGGTCAGCTGGTATTTGAGCAAATCGAAATAATCTTCCCAATTGACCCTTTGTGAAAAAGCAGCTTCAAAGTACGAATACGATTTTTCCGGAATATAGGTGGATACTTCTTCCCCTCTAAAAATCGCTCGGCGAATAGCAGTTGCACTGGCAATCGAGCCGGCTTGATTTAAGTCGACATCACTATAACCGGCTTGCAGCCGTTTTAAAGGAAAAAGCTCAATCTGATTAGTTAAGCCGAGCTGGACCATTGTTTTTGTATAGGCAAAACCCAGTTGATTATTGGGCGAATGAAGAGGCAAGGGAAAATCAGGAGCTAGCTTTTTAATTATTTGCTCCATTTGTTTCGCATACGGTTCCCCGCTATTTTCTGCTTTTTGTATCTCCACAGCTAGCCGCCCTTCATTCTCGAAGAGCCACTGCGCACCACTTAAAAAATCGACCGCCGCACCTGACTCCACGCCGAAACTCAAAGCATCAATTTGCAAGGTGCTTAAGATTTCAAGCGCCCCTTTTGCGAAAAAGTCCGCGGGCTGAATCGCAAAAATGGCCGGCAATTCGACCACAAGATCGACTCCGCCAGCCAGTGCCATCTTTGCACGCGTCCATTTATCGACAATTGCCGGCTCACCGCGCTGCAAGAAGTTGCCACTCATCACCGCGATAACGACATCAGGCTTCAGCGTATGGCGAATTTGTTCAATTTGATAGGCATGCCCATTGTGAAACGGATTGTATTCTGCAACGATTCCGCAAGCTTTCATTAAAAACCTTCCTTATTTTCGCGCATGGAAAAACCAACGCGTGTCGGCACCTGTGATTTCTTTGCCAAAATCAGCAGTGACTTTCACTTCGCTAAAGCCAGCTGCTGCCAGCATTGTTTGATACTCTTGAATCGGATAGGTGCGCTCGAAATGCAGCTCTTCTTGGCGTTCATAGCGCCCATCTGCCCCTTCAATAAAAAAAGACAACTCATGTTCGATGGAATGCGGATCTTCGCCCTTGTAGCTGTCCCAAAGAAACACAATACCCGGAATTTCGTCATGATACGCATAGCCATCCAACTCAGCAATCTGCTCTGTTGTGTAGACATCAAACAAGAAGTCGCCACCCTCTTTTAAGTGAGCATAGACTTCTTGAAAGGTCTTTTCCAACTCTGCCCGCGTTTTTAAATAGCACAAGGAATCGCAAAAACTAATGATTGAATCGTACATGCCAAAATCGGATAAATCGCGCATATCACCTTGAATCAAAGGGAAAAAGATATCAGCTGCTGCTTGTCTCTCGTAAGCTAAAGCCAGCATTTCTTCCGACAAATCAAGCCCTGTCATCTCGTAGCCCGCTTCTTTTAAAAGAATCCCCAATTGGCCGTTGCCGCAGCCTAATTCTAAAATAGAAGAGCCTTTTTTCAAAAGCCCTTCCGTATATTGTTGCCATTCATAAAAGACCGCATCGTCCATTAAGGCACTGTAAACGTGAGCGAAGACATCATAAATCATTCTTCAGTCAGCCAATCTGAAATATCCACAAGCGGCCCTTCTGTCCATAAACCTTCTAAGTTGTAATGGCTGCGTTCATCTTCATCAAAGACATGAAGAATGACTGAACCTAAGTCAATTAAGACCCAGTTTCCCGCTTGTTTTCCTTCAATATTTCTGACTTCAATGCCTGCTTTTTGCGCTTCTTCAACGATACTTTCTGCGATAGCATTAATTAAACGACTATTTGAGGCATGTGTAATCACATTGTAATCTGACATGACGGAAATTTCTTTCATGTCGATAGCTAAAATATCCTTCGCTCGGCGGTCATCCGCAGTGCGGACAACAAGTTCCAATACTTCTTCTGGTGTTTTTGTCATTAATTGTATTCCTCCAATTCATTTGCGACCCACGCATTGTAGCTGTCAATCGCCTTTGGGTAAATTTTCTTATTCTTTGATAACAAATGACGAATCGTTTCTTTCATTTCATAGCGGACGGCATCCTCAAGTGAGGTCTTTGCCAGCTTCCGTGCTTTTTTGACGCCTTCAAAATCCCGATTCGGTTCAATATAATCGGCGACAAAAATAACTTGTTCGACCAAACCCATCGCCGGCGCCCCAATCGTATGGTTCGCAATGGACTCTAAAATTTCTTCATCTTCAATGCCAAATTCGCGACGGGCTAGAATAGCCCCTACTGGACCGTGCCAAATGGGATTTCCATACTGCGTTAAATCCAGATCTAAGTTCTCGCTGATAATCAGATCCAGCATTTCACCTTCGGCTTGTTCTTTGGCGTAATCATGCAACAAAGCTGCAAGACTCACTTTTTCAACGTCCGCTCCGTACAACTTTGCCAATTCAACGGCCGTTTTTTCCACACCCAGCACATGGGTAAAGCGTTTTTCACTCATTACAGAAGAGACTTGTTCGATGATTTCTTCTCTTGTAAAAGTGGTGTATTTTTTTGAATATTTAATCGGTGTCTGACTCGTCATCTTGATACAACCCTTCTTGTTCGATAAATTCCCGTACAGCTTTTGGTATTAAATAGTGAATGGAACAGCCCATCGCTACTTTTTTACGAATTTCGCTTGAACTGATATCCACTAAAGGCACATCGACCATAATCAGTGGATAATCTGTGTCAACTGTGTAGCCCGGGCGGTTAACGCCGACAAATTGGACCAATTCCACGAGTTTGTCTATCTCATACCAAGTGGGTAAATCTTCAATCATATCTGCACCCACAATAAAATAGAAATCAACAGCCGGATACAAGTCAACTAATGCTTTCATCGTGTCATAGGTGTAATTTTTCCCACCCTTTTGAACCTCAAAAAGCTCCATTTCAAAATTCGGATTGTCGTTAATGGCCAAATCCAAGAGCTCGACACGGATATCAGATGAAATGGTCTTCTTCTCTGTTGAAGAGTGCGGCGGTTCAGCAGTCGGCAAAAATAATATCTTGTCCAAATCCAGCTGATCGCGTACTTGATCGGCTATAATTAAATGCCCAAGATGCGGCGGGTTAAAGGTACCCCCTAAAACCCCTACCTTCTCACGCTTACTGGTCCGAATTTCTTCAATTAAAATCTCTGGTTCCGTCACAATGGATTGTCTGCTCAAACCCAATCGTTCCTTTCTATTCTATTCAAATCGCTGCAAAGCATGGTAAATTATCTTGGCAATTCTGTTGAATAGCGTTGGTATTTTTCTTCGTCGGCCGGTAAATACAAGACAAGGACTTTACCGATGACTTGAACAACGTCTATTTCTGAATGCTCTTCAATAAAAGCAGCGGCTTCTTTTGCGGTCATACTTGAATTCTGCAAGACTTGTACTTTCATTAGTTCTCTCTTAGATAGTGCATCTTCATACTCTTCCACGACTTCTTGTGTCAATGGATTTTTCCCAATTTGAAACACTGGGTTCATATCATGTGCTTGCGCACGTAAAAATCGTTTTTGTTTTCCTGTTAATTGAGTCATAGAGACTCTCCCTTCAATTGTAAAATGAATTAAATCATGGCTTTTCGGATAAACACATCGATACCTTCTGGCGCCCACATCGACACTTTTGTATCTGCATCGTGGATGGCTACCCAGCCAAGTCCAGACACCACAAGATCAGAGGGTTGTTTAATGGTAAAGCGGTGTTCTTTTAATTTCGGCAAAGCCTCTTTTTCAAAATCATTTGGCGGCGTCAGCATATCGCCTAAATGCTTGTTATAAAAGGCATCTGCATTTTCTAATTTCGTGCGGTGCATTTGCAAATCATTCGCTTTGTAAAAAACAAAAGGCTGTTTGCCCGCGCCTTTCACGTAGTCAAAACGCGCCAAGCCTCCAATAAATATCGTCTGTGCTTCATTTAACTGATACACAGCCGGTTTCACTTCACGCCTTGGAATGACTTTCTTTAAATCATTGCGTGACAGGTGATTCGTAAGGTTTGAATGGTGGACAATCCCCGGTGTATCAATGAGGTTTTTGCCATCTTCTAAAGGAATTTCAATACTGCCTAAAGTCGTGCCAGGGAAATAAGACGTGGTAATGACATCTGGTGAATCCGTGGCAATATTAATCACTTGATTAATCAGCGTGGATTTTCCAACGTTCGTTGCCCCTACTATATACACATCCCGGCCATTTCTTTCCTTGTCAATGACGGCCATCAAATTGCGCACGCTCTCTTTGTTAAGTGCACTTGTTAGCACCACATCCACCGGGCGGATGCCTACTTCATGCATCTGCTCGGTCACCCATTGGCGAATACGACCTTCACCGAGAGATTTCGGCAAAAGGTCCATTTTATTGCCAACCACTAATAAGTGATTGCTGCCTGCAAAGCGCTGCATACCTGTAATCAGTGTCCCGCTGAAATCAAAAACATCGACCACGTTCACAATTAGCGCATCTTTGGAACTGATGTCATTTAACATGGTTAAGAAATCATCATCAGTCATTTCAACTTCGGCGACTTCATTGTAGTGACGTAAGCGGAAGCAACGTTTGCAATAAATATCGGTTAATTCGTCTTTGGGTTTATTTAAGACTGAATTGGGGACATAACCGGATTTGTTTTCATCCGTCGATTGCAATTGAGCCCCACAGCCAATACAATAGACCTCTTCATTATTCATTAATCGGCTCATTTAAACCATTCTCCCATCTCATGTTCGGATCTGTCTTCATTAATACATTCATAATTCTTAATTCAATAAAACGATTGAACCTTGTATTCCAAGCATCAGATTTTAAGATAGGCTTCACCAACACACTGCGCACACCGGCTCGATTCGACCCCAATACGTCGGTGATCACCTGGTCGCCCACCATTAGTAAATCATCCGGCGGCAATTGCAATTTTTCTTGAGCTAAGCGAAAGGCACGGCGAGATGGCTTCATACTGCGCGGAATGTATTCTACATTTAAATAATCCGCTACTTCTTTCACCCGTGCGCCCGAATTATTAGATAAAATGACCACTGGCACATTGGCTAAATTCATCATATCTATCCACTGGACGGCTTCATCGCTTGCTTTTGGATTGTCCCAAGCGATTAGCGTATTGTCCAAATCGGTTAAAACAGCTTTGATTTTATGTTTTTTCAACTGTTCTGGCGTAATCGAATAAATCGACTCCACCATCCAGGTTGGTTTAAACCCCTTTAACATCGCATAAATCCTTTACTTTTCGTATTTTTGTCTTTGAACTTTCTACAAGATCTAGTATACCATGCTTTTCTGACTGAAAAAACAGAGAGTACACAATTGAATGTACTCTCTCCTCAGATCGTTCTATTCCTATTCAATATCCTGTTCGGTTTCGCCGACTTTTTCTTCGGGAATCACAGGCTGAACCAACTCGTAAATCTCCATGGCGACAAAGTCGATGTTGTCATACACTTGCTCTTCCACATCAATACTATGGTCGTTTAAGATGAAGACATCTCGCTCACGATCGTAAGTTACACGAACGCGTTCTTCGCCATCCACTTCAAAACGGCGTGTCTGTTTCTCATCCGTTTTATCTTCAATCATTGCTTCTAACCGTAAGATAATCGGCCTTAAATCTGATGGTTTCAAATCTATCCTACCTTTCTAAGCACGATGCGTGCTGATTACTGCTTTATTTTACCAAATTATAAGAGAAAAATCAGTTAAAACTGTTAACTTCTTATAATTTAGGAAGATATCTATAGTTTAATGGATACGAAGGGGGTTTCACATCTCAAGTGCTTGACAGGTATCGCATATCCAAATCCTATTTCATTCCGTTGAGACCGGTCTTGACTTACCCAAATCCTATTTCGCTCCGTTAAGACTGCTCTCGACTTACCCAAATCCTATTTCGCTCTGTTGAGACCGATCTTGCCTTACCCAAATCCTATTTCATTCCAGCTAATACAGATGCAAGACTTCAATTAAAAAGAAAAAACGCTGAGCTCGTCAGCGTTTTAACTAATTAAATGGATGCAGTTTACGACCACCAAAGCTTAATCAATGCTTGCGTTCCGTCATCACCATGACCGGTGTTTTCCAGCTCCTTATACAACTCATACGCTTTTTGTGTGCCCGGCAAATGTAGTCCCATCTTTTCTGCTTCGTCTAAGGCAATCTTCAAGTCTTTGACGAAATGTTTGACGAAAAAGCCTGGGGTATAATCATCGGCTATGATGCGCGGACCATAGTTGCCAAGCGAGCGATTTTGAGCCGCTCCGCCATTCACAGTTTTAATGACTTCACTTAACTCTAGCCCGGCTTCTTT
>JBHWQC010000062.1:0-6179 GCA_043425375.1 Atopostipes sp. | reverse complement strand
GAAAATAACAAACGGCAGTCTATTTGATTTAAAGAGTGTGAGTCAGCCCATCGTTGCAGGGGATGTTGCTTTTTACATAGAAACATGTATGGATAAAGAGGAGAATAAATATTTTTCTTCGATTTACCGGGTTGATTTAGCAACAAAAGAAAGAGTCTTATTTGCCGATTCAGGGAATATGAATACCTCTCTGCAGATATCCCCTGACCAGAAGAAGCTATCTTACTTATCCAATGGCGCGAAGGAAAACAAAGTCCAATTGTTCACCATCCCATTAACAGGCGGTTCTGCAAAGCAAGTCACTTTTGAAGAAGATGGCGTCAGCAATTATTTTTGGTTACATGACAGCCAAGCCCTCTATTACCAGACAAATGTTAAAATAGAAGATGAAGAAGAAACAGCAGACGACAAGGACGATTTTCCACAGAAAAAAGAAATCACAAAATTAAATTACAAAATGGACGGACGAGGTGTGGTGCCAGAAAATCGCTTGTATCAAATAAAAAAAATCACGCTTCATGAGGAAGAGCCCGAATTAGTTATAGAAGCAGAGCGTCCGCTGTCACTTGGTTATGTGGCAAAAGATGAATCGTATTTGCTGTATTTTGATCGTTTGGACCCTGAAGATGAGTGGGTGTATGGCGGGAGCATGTATAAATACGATCTCAAAACGGAAGAGACAAAGCTCCTGACTGAAGAAATTCCAAACGGCAGTTTTCAATTCAGCCGTGCCAATGAAGCAGAAGATTATTTCTTATTTATAGGAAATGATTTCGAGTATAAATTTGTGACAAACGATGCAGTCTATGGCTATGATGTTCAGAAAGGTACATTAACGAACTTAACAGGCACTCTTGATTTTAGCGTGGGGGACTCGTTGGTGGGGGACTTCCAGCAGAATACAGACGGCGAGAGTGTCTGGTGGCTAGAAGATGGCAAAGAATTTTTGTTTAAAACAACCGAACATGGAAAAATTACGTTATACCGCGGATCTGTTGAGGGGACTGTTGAAAAAGTCTTTGATGAAAACATTCATATCACTGGTTTAGATTTAACGGACAGAAAAAATGAAGCTCTGATTACTTATTCGACACTTACTCGACCAAGTGTAGTCGCCTTGCTTGATTTACAGACCGGTATAATTACTGATTTATACGATCCGAACACTGCTTTTTTTGAGGAACACACTGTTTCACAGCCGGAACGCTTCTGGTTCAAAAGTGTGAAGGAGTGGGCTATACAAGGATGGTATGTGCCGCCAGTAGACAAAGCATCCAAGCATCCAGCTATTTTATATATACATGGCGGGCCGCAAGTTTCATACGGTGAAAGCTTTTTCCATGAAATGCAAGCACTAGCTGCACAAGGTTATGGGGTCATTATGCTGAACCCTCGTGGAGGCAGCGGGTATGGCCAGGAATTTGTGGCTTCTATTTTGGATAATTATGGGGATGAAGATTACCAAGACTTGATGAACGGTCTCGATGTTGTCCTTAAAGAGCATCCTGAGATTGATGAAGCAGCTTTATATGTGGCTGGCGGCAGTTACGGCGGCTTTATGACAAACTGGATCGTAACGCATAATAACCGATTCCGTGCGGCAGCTACACAAAGAAGCATCAGCAACTGGATCAGCTTTTATGGCGCGAGCGATATTGGGCCGGCATTTGTTGAGTTTCAGTTAGGCAGAGACTTGAGCCAAGCGGATGAATTGTGGCAGATGTCGCCCTTAGCCCACGTAAAAAATGCGCAGACTCCCTTGCTTATTTTACATGGAGAACAAGATTTACGTTGTCCCTTAGAGCAGGGCCAGCAAATATATATTGCCATGAAAAAACAGGGAGTAGATACCCGATTTGTGACTTTCCCCGATTCGAGCCATGGCTTATCACGTGAAGGTTTGCCCAATTTACGAATAGAGAGATTACAAGAGATTACAGATTGGTTCAAAAAATATTAAAAAACAATGAGAATAGAGCCGGCAAATTTCTAAGGAATTTGCTAGCTCTATTTTTATTGGTTTATAATATAAAATTTTTTTTGGTATTATCGTTATTTGAAATAGTAGTATAATGATAGTAACACCAAGGGGTTAGGGTACTTAGAGCTTTTTAAAAAGGACGTTTAAAGGGTCAAAAGAGCCTTGAAAGAAGAAAGATATGTTGCCAAACATCTAGATACTATGCTAGACTATTAGAGAAATATACTTCAAGTATTAGAGAATACTAATCAAATGACGCCTTAAAAGGTAACCCCAAGCTAGGGGTTATTCTTTTGAGGATAATAGTAGAATAGTTTAGAAAGAAGGATGAAAAATGAGTATTATTGAATTTAAAGCTGTCGATAAATATTATGGGGAGCTGCATGCCCTAAAAAATATCAATATTCGTTTTGAAAAAGGAGAGGTAGCTACCTTAATTGGCCCTTCTGGTTCAGGCAAATCGACTTTACTTCGCTGCATCAATGGCCTTGAAGAAATTACAAGCGGCGAATTAAATGTATTAGGTAAAAACATTTCCGATCCAAAGACAGATATCCGTCTTGTGCGTCAGAAATTAGGAATGGTTTTTCAGCATTTCGAACTCTATCCGCATATGACCGTTTTAGAAAATGTGACGTTGGCTCCACAGAAGGTACTGGGCTTATCAGAAAAGGAAGCAATTGAGAGTGCAGAAAGATACCTGACACGAGTAAATATGTGGGAAAAAAAAGAGGCCTATCCAGATAACTTATCAGGCGGCCAAAAACAGCGGGTGGCGATTGCGCGAGGATTAGCCATGAAACCGGAAGTTATGCTTTTTGATGAACCAACCTCTGCATTGGACCCGGAGACTATCGTGGATGTGCTGGATGTTATGAAAGATATTGCCTTAAAAGATGGGATGACAATGATTGTTGTGACCCATGAAATGGGCTTTGCCAGAGAAGTAGCCGACCGTGTTATCTTTATGGCTGAAGGTGAAATCATCGAAGATCGCCCAACGGATGAATTCTTCGACAATCCACATGATGAACGTGCCGAAAACTTTATTAACCAAGTATTTGCCTATTAAGGAGAAGATCAGATGAAACGATTTAAGAATATTTTATTTGGCTTTTTGATGGCTTTAGTACTCGTTGTGCTGAGCGGCTGCGGCCAAGCAGTCGCTGAAATGGATATCGGCAGCCGGATAGCAAATGAAGAAACACCTGTCTTAACATGGGGTGTCAAAGCCGACACCAACCTTTTTGGCTTTTACAATATTGAGGAAGCTGAACTTCAAGGTTTTGATATTGATATCGCTAAGGCCTTAACAGATGAAATGACCGATGGCAGAGGAGTGGCCGAAGTCATAGAAGTGACTTCGAAAACACGGATTCCCTTGCTGAAAACAGGTAAAATCGATGGCATCATTGCGACGATGACGATTAGTGAAGAACGTGAAAAAGAAGTGGATTTCAGTGATGTGTACTTTAACGGGGGCCAATCTCTCCTCGTGCATGAGGACTCTGAAATCTATGGAATTGATGATTTAACTAGTGATCATACTGTTTTAGCCATTAAAGGGTCAAGCTCCACGCAAAATATGCGCGAACTTGCTCCGCAAGTGGATGTCTTAGATTTAGAAAACTACAGCGAAGGATTCGTTGCTTTACAATCCGGCCAAGGCGATGCATTGACAACAGACGATGCTATTTTACTTGGCATGATGGACCAAAATCCGGACTACCGCTTGGCAGGGGAAAGCTTTACAGAAGAGCCTTATGGAATTGCTATAAATAAAGGGCAGGATAATTTTCACGAGATGCTGGAAGAAGCATTAGATACCATTCAAGGGAATGGTGTGTACGATGAAATTTATGCGAAATGGTTTGGAGATATTTTACCAGCAGACTCCCCGGGAAGTCCAAGTACTTCGACAACAGAGGCTGCGAATCCCGATCAAAATTCGGAAGAAAGTAGGGATGAGTAATGATTGAATTGCTGCAAAATTATTGGCCTGCTTTCCTAGAGGGCTTTATCAATACAATTATTGCCAGTGTAGTGGCTTTAATCTTTAGTTTAATCATCGGAATCATTATGGGGATGCTGCAACTCTCACCAAATAAACTAGTCCGGACACTCGCTGATATTTATGTCGAAGTGTTTAGAAATATTCCATTGCTCGTCATCGTTATGTTCTTCTACGTGGCGGTTCCGATGTATTTTGTCACTATTTCTGGATTTTGGGCCGGTACAATTGGGTTGACCATTTACACTTCCTCTTTTATTGCCGATAACGTCCGAGCCGGGATTCTGACAGTATCTAAAGGACAGATGGAAGCCGGACTTTCTCAAGGGTTTGAGCGATCACAAATTATGCGGTATATTATTTTGCCGCAGGCTGTGCGAATTGTCTTGCCGCCTTTAGGAAACCAGTTTATTAACTTAGTCAAAAACTCTTCCATTTTAGCGATGGTAGCTGGTTTAGACTTAATGTACTTCGGCGATTTTGTCGCCATGGAAACCTTCAATACCTTTGATACGTATATTATTGTTGGCTTAATGTATCTGCTCATTACGATACCATTAAGCTATGCGACAAAACGTTTAGAGGAGAAACTTGATTTAACAACAGATTAGGAGGAGATTAAATGGAATTTTTAGAAGCTTTTTCATGGATGAATATCAGATTTCTGTTAGAGGGTCTCCTTGTGACAATTCAAGTGGCTGCTTTAACAATTGTCTTTAGTATTATCATTGGGTTTATTTTAGGGATTATTCGCTACTTTGATATCCCGGGCGTTTCAAAAGTGGTTGGATGGATTATCGATATTATAAGAAACTTGCCTTTGCTGCTGATTATCTTCTTTTCTTTCTTCGCTTTACCCCAGATAGGAATTAGTTTAAATCCTTTTTGGTCAACGGTAGTGGCGATGACGGTATTTGAAGCTTGTATGATATCAGAAGTTATACGCGGGGGATTAAAAGCCTTGCCAACAGGTCAAAGAGAGGCTGCATTGGCTTCGGGATTGACCCGAATGGACACAATGCGCTATGTCATGCTTCCGCAAGCAATCAGAGATACTATGCCCTCAGTAGTGAGTCAGTTAATTGCCTTAATTAAGGATACATCTTTGGCTACAATTATTACTTTGCCGGAGCTGACGCATAATGCGCGAATCATTTATGGACAAGATACTTCCTACGTTATCCCTATGTTTATAGCGATGGCCGTGCTGTATTTTGTTATTTGTTACTCGCTGTCGTTATTTTCAAAGTATTTAGCCAAAAATATGGCGGTCCATACAGCGTAAGCTAAAAAACCTCAATTTCTCCATAATAGAGAAGTTGAGGTTTTTTATTGACCAGCTATCGATATCATTTAACCAAAGAAACTTAAGAAAATACCGGCAGCGACTGCTGAACCGATAACTCCTGCAACGTTAGGACCCATTGCATGCATGAGTAGGTAGTTATTCGGGTTGGCTTTAATTCCTTCAGATTGGGCAACACGCGCAGCCATTGGTACAGCAGAAACACCTGCAGATCCAATAAGCGGGTTGATTTTTCCACCTGTAAGTTTGTACATTAATTTACCCATTAAGACACCACTTGCAGTTCCTACAACAAATGCAAACAATCCAATTATAATAATGATAATTGTATCGAAAGATAAGAGGGTTTCGGCATTCGCCGTAGCTCCAACAGAAACACCCAGTAAGATCGTAATAATATACATAAACGAATTTTCTAGAGTGGTTGCTAGTAAAGGAACCACATTACTCTCACGAATTAAGTTTCCTAACATCAGCATTCCAATTAGTGAGGCTGCCGATGGAATAAGTAAACTAACAAATAAAGTAACAACGATTGGGAAAATAATTTTCTCTTTTTTAGATACCGGACGAGATTGTGTCATCACTGTCTGTCTTTCTTCTTCCGTTGTTAAAGCTTTCATAATTGGCGGTTGAATAATTGGAACCAGAGCCATATAAGAGTAGGCAGCAATCGCAATTGTCGGCAGGATATGTTCAGCCAATTGTGAAGAGGTGTAAATCGCCGTTGGACCATCCGCTCCTCCAATAATCCCAATAGACGCTGCTTCGTTAGGCGTCATGCCAAGCGCTAAAGCACCAAAGAAGGCAGCAAAAATTCCGAATTGAGCTGCTCCACCTAAAAGCAAGGTTTTTGGATTAGCGATTAAGGGACCAAAGTC
>JBHWQC010000061.1:0-5410 GCA_043425375.1 Atopostipes sp. | reverse complement strand
TTGTAAAAAAAGAGCGTGATCGAATGAATCTAGATTTATTTCTAAACCCTGAAAATAAAAACTACCAAGTCAAAGTCATTGCACCTACGCATACTTATGGCACTGTGTATAGTTTTGATTCAAGATATGCTTTTGAAGTAGATTCGGATGAATATGATACTATTGGTGAGTGGGAGTACCTTGTCGTGGTGAATGGCGAGACTATTGCTTCTTTCAATACCATTGACGAGACGCGTGAATTTATTGAGAATACAGACTTTGACGTTTATGATGTGGGTTAGTTAGAAAAAACCGTTTAGCAGCATTTGCTAGACGGTTTTTATTTATTTAAAATCCCCACTTCAAAACTTATGGGAGAATAAGTATCTGAAATGGGGATATTTTTTATTTTATTTACATCAATTAAGCTTCTTGTGTTTTGATTTCTTTGGTTTTAGCTGTTTCAACGTCATTTCCTTTAAGCGAGTAGCGTAGTAGACGCATACCATTTAAGATAACGACTAGAATACTTCCTTCGTGAACCAACATTCCAATTGACATGTTCATCCAATCTGAGAAGAAGACGGCTGAAAGGAGAACCAAAACTGTACCAACTGCGATTACAATATTTTGCGTCATATTACTTGCCGTTGCTTTGGTTAAACCTAAAGCATGGGGCAAGCGGCTCATGTCTGAATTCATTAATACAACGTCTGAAGTTTCAATTGCGACGTCTGTTCCGCCGCCCATCGCAATTCCGATATCGGCCATTGCGAGTGACGGGCTGTCGTTAACGCCATCTCCGACGAAGGCGACGATTTGACCTTCTGCTTGTAGTTTTTGTAAATAGTCTGATTTGTCTTCCGGAAGCAAGTTTCCATGCGCTTCGGTTAAGTCTAATTCTTCGGCAACTAAGTCTACCGTTCCTTGGTTGTCTCCAGATAAAACGATTAAGTTCTTCACACCAAGAGCTTTCATGGCTTGTAAGTCTTGTTTAACGCCTGGACGGATCTGGTCACGGATGCCCATAATGGCTTTTAATTCACCGTCTACAGCAGTCAATACAAGGGAGTTTCCGCGTTTTTCATAAGCTTCAATGTCTTCTTGAGCTTCTGCGTTTAGAACCACATTTTCTTTTTCCATTAAAGCGACGTTTCCAACAGCGACACGATGTCCGTCAACTTCTGCAACGATTCCGCCGCCTTTTACTACGTCTGTCTCATCTACTGGGTACATGTCAATGTCCCCTAATTTAGAAAGAACGGCTTTTGCGAGTGGATGATCCGACTCATTTTCCACACTTGCGAGATAACTGAGTGCTTTGTCTGCATCTCCATAGGTTTTTGATTCAGCCACTTCTGGGTTCCCAACCGTTAAAGTTCCTGTTTTATCAAATAAAATCGTGTCTACTTTACTAAAGTCTTGAATCACTTCTGATCCTTTTAACAGTACACCATTTCGAGCGCCATTTCCGATTCCAGCAACGTTTGAAACTGGTACTCCGATAACTAATGCTCCTGGGCATCCTAAGACAAGAATCGTAATCGCCAGCTCAACATTCTGAGTAAATAACCAAACAATAAACGCTAATACTAAGACAGCCGGTGTATACCATTGTGAGAAGCGGTCAATGAAACGCTCGGCTTCTGATTTTGAGTCTTGCGCTTCTTCAACGAGTTCAATAATCTTCCCAAATGTGGTATCTTCTCCCACACGGTCAGCGCGGATTTGAATTGTGCCATTTTCTAAAATCGTGCCGGCAAAGACTTCCGAATCTGTTTCTTTCCGAACCGGATCGGCTTCGCCTGTAATACTAGCTTCATTAATGTGGCCTTCACCAATGACGACCGTTCCGTCAACAGGGACTTTTCCACCCGTACGCACTTGTAGAATGTCGCCTTCGTCTACATCCCACACATCGACTTCTTCGAATTCACCATCTTCCATTTGTTTAAACGCGACTTCTGGAGCCATTTCTGTTAATTCTTTAATCGCTGAACGAGTTGAGTTCAAGGTACGTGCTTCTAACCAGCTGCCGAATAAGAATAAGAAGGTAACGATGGCCGACTCTTCATAATTTTGAATAAGAAAAGCGCCGATGACTGCGATAGTGACTAAGACATCAATTGAAATAACTTTTACCTTTAGAGCTCCGACGGCTTGAATGGCGATGGGTGCCACCCCTAAAATAGAAGCGATGATTAGTGCTAGATTGAAAATTCCTGTGTTCCCAAAGCCTAACTGTGCAATAAAGCCGATAACGATTAAGATGCCTGAAATAAGAGTAATTTGATTTTTACTGCGTAAGATTTTTTGTTGTAAACCCATTTCTTTCTCCTCCTGATTTGTTTTGTTGACTATAGTATAGCTTGCGGGGTTTCATTTGAAATTGACCAGTATCAACTTTTTCAATTCTTTTGGTTTTCTTTGTTGACTGGATCTCTTTCCTTTTGACGACTCTAGTATAGGTCAATTTCGCCAGGTGGAAATTGATGCGTATCAAGAAGGAAAAGAAAAAAGACGAACCCATTTTTTGAAATAGGGTCGTCTCTATTCGATTTACTGTTTTTAAAAAAATTATTATCTTTAGGAGGTTATCTAAATACAAATCCTTTTTACAACTTTGTTTTTCTTTTTTGAAGTTGCAAGTTTAATTAATTAATAGGTAGACATGAGAATTATAGACTGAATCCTTTCATTCTTTCCAGTGTCTCTTTTGCTTCTCGCATCACTTCTTCAATGACCTCTTTTGCGGGTCGGATTTCTTTAATCAGACCCGATA
This sequence comes from Atopostipes sp., assembly GCA_043425375.1. GTDB lineage: Bacteria > Bacillota > Bacilli > Lactobacillales > Carnobacteriaceae_A > Atopostipes. The sequence goes on along the minus strand of JBHWQC010000061.1, from coordinate 2,649 downwards.
TTTCTCCAGCCATCATGGTGCCTGTATTGACATCGCCATGGACAACGGCTCGATAAAGGGAGCCGACAGTTAGCTCTTCTAATTCAGCCTCAGGCGAGTTTGCAAGTTCCATATGCAAATAACGCATCAGCATTTCATTTCGAAGGGAACGCACGGGATGTCCGCCTTTCCGTCCGGTCACGATAGTTGAAGTGTCCGAGGCCTCGACGACCTTGTCTTTAAAGGCATCCGGCACGGGACATTCCTCGGTTGCTAAAAAGACCGTTCCCATTTGAACCGCCTCCGCGCCTAAAGTTAAAGCCGCTACCAGCCCTTGCCCGTCACCGATTCCGCCGGCTGCAATAACCGGCAGATCGACGGCATTGACCACATGTCGCACAAGTGGCATGGTCGACAGACTGCCAATATGTCCGCCAGCCGCCTGTCCTTCCGCGATAACTGCATCAACACCTAATTCCTGCATCTTGACCGCATGCTTAACGGAAGCGATAACTGGCATCACTTTTATGCCGGCCGCTTTAAAGCGCGGGACGTAGGCCTTCGGTGAACCGGCACCGGTAGTTACTACCGGAACCTTCTCTTCAATGACCACATCGACTAATTCATCGATATTTTCTTGAATCAAGGCAAGGTTTACACCAAAAGGCTTGTCGGTATGCTCGCGCACCGTTTGTATTTCTTTGCGAAGCCCCGCTGCATCGAGTGAACCCGCGGTCAGTAAGCCCAAGCCGCCTGCTTTTGACACCGCAATGACTAATGGACTCCTTGAAATATGTTGCATGCCTCCTTGTAGGATGGGGTATTGTATGTTTAATAATTCCGTTATTTTTGTCACAATATGACTCCTTGTCTAATGTTATTTATCTGAAGTGTCTAAAATGTTCCACGAGAAACATTTTGCTCTAATTTAATGTAAGCGTTACCTCACATTATAACATAGAACAAAAGATTAAAGCAGAAAAAAACACAAAAAAGACCCCATTTATTTTAAAATGAGGCCACTTTTTCAATAATTTTTACAGCGCTTCAAAAAGCAATTCTTCCACACTTGGAATATGGATTTTTCCTTTAGGCAGCTGATTGAGCAGTCCTTTTTCTTCTAATTCTTTGAATTTACGACTCAAGGTTTCCGGCGTGGTCCCCAAATAAGAGGCCACATCTTTTCTGGCCATAGGCAGCTCGACCGTCACTTCATCTTTCGCATCTGGCCCAGCTAAATCTTCCAAGTAATAAATAATGCGGTTGGTCACTTGTTCAATGGCGACAGAAGCAGTTTGCTTTTCGGATTGATGCAGGCGTTCAGACATCGCTTCAAGTATTTTCATTGAAATGGCCGGATGTTCGCCTATCAATTCTTGTAAATCTTCGCGGCGAATCGCACAAATCGACGTGTTTTTTGTCGCTTCTGCGAAATGCTCATGGTATTCATCGGTGGAGAAAATCGTCCACTCGCCCGTAAAATCTCCCGGGTTCAACACGCGGATCAATTGCTCTTTCCCATTTTCTGACAGGTGAAAAATCCGCACTTGTCCTCGGTGTACGATATAAATTGAGTCGTCTTCGTCCATGGCTTGATATAAATATTCGCCACGTTTCAGATCTTTGTGATTGGCTTTGGTCGCGATTTTACTCATTGAATCATTGTCTAAATGATTGAAAATCGGAACCAAACTGACACAACCAACATGAGTGGAATGGGCATGTGTTTCCATTAATAATCCCCTTTTCTTTACATACTATCTCTTTCTATTATTGCGCTGAACGAAGGCAATTGCCTTGATGTAGCTCAAGTTTTACTTAGTTTCTTTCGTAGCCCACAATTAAACCGCCGTCTTCCGCATAAAAGCTGCATAAGCCGCTTGTCAGGCGGATATTGATGTTGGCATTCGGGAATCGGGCACGGATTCTTTCGGCTACAACTTCTGCTAAAGACTCATTGTTGACATGGCCAATTTCAACTCGGTTGCCATTCAGGCCGTTTTCAATTAAATCACTGACGAATGTATTCAAGGCGCGTTTTTCTCCGCGCGCTCGGTTTGACATTTCAATCGTTCCTTCTTCTGAACGTACACCGATGACATGAATGTTTAAGAGGCCCACAAGCGAGCCGACCAGCTTATTGACGCGTCCGTTTTTTACAAGGTTTTCAATAGATTTTAGCATATAGCCTGCCAGCGTATTTTTATGATAGGCATTCAGACCCTCTATTACCCCTTGGAAATCTTTATCTTCTTTAATTAATTCTATCGCTTTAAAAACCAGCATATCTAACTCCCCACCCGCAGACCGCGAGTCAAAGATATGAATATTTGCTTCTGGATTTTCCTCCAAAGCGATATCTTTACCGAGTTGCGCACTTTCATAACTTGCAGATAATTGGCTAGAAATCGTAAAACAAATAATATTTTCTGCTCCGGCGAAAGCCTCGGCATATGCTCCAGGGGCCGGACAAGCCGAACTGGAAGAGGAAGAGTTCGAAACCGCCTCCACTAATTCTGTAATATCTAAGTCTTTGGTATCCAAAAAGTCTTTCTTGTCGACATGCAAAATTAACGGGATAATATCGAAAGCTACGTTTTCTGGTAAGTGTTCTACTTCTCTAAGGTTTGATCCGGTATCGGTTAAAATTTTCCACTTCATGGTGTCACC
>JBHWQC010000060.1:0-25793 GCA_043425375.1 Atopostipes sp. | reverse complement strand
TTTGTACCTCATGCGCTTTATTGCCGGCATCGGGGTAGGCGGCGAGTATGGCGTAGCCATTTCGATTATGGCTGGCATTGTGCCGGCCGAGAAAATGGGGCGTGTCAGTTCGCTGAATGGTGTGGTCGGACAGCTGGGTTCCATCACATCCGCAGTGCTCGCAGGTCTTATCGCACCTATGTTTGGCTGGAGAGGCTTGTTCTTGTTTGGACTTTTCCCCATCATACTCGTTCTTTGGATGCATTACGCCATTGACGAAGAAGAAATTACAGATCACGGCGCTGGTATTGAAACAGGGGATTCCACAGAGAAACCCAAAATTCGTGAATTGTTTGCGACGAGAAAGTTAGCCCACCAGTCTTTCGCTTTGATGGTAATGACCACCGTCCAAATTGCTGGCTACTTCGGACTAATGAACTGGCTGCCAACAATGATGCAGACGTCTTTAGGCATCGAAGCCAATTCAAACCTTTGGATGGTGACCACCATCCTCGGAATGTCCATCGGCATGCTGGTCTTTGGCAATATTTTAGACAAGTTCGGACCAAGATTAGCTTACGGTGTGTTCTTAATCAGCTCCATGTTATCGGTCTATTTATTTACTTATGTCAATTCCATGTGGAGTTTACTCATTGGCGGAGCGATAATGGGCTTCTTCGTAAATGGGATGTTCGCCGGCTACGGGGCGGTGGTGAGCCGATTGTACCCGCATCGTATTCGAACCATCGCCAACAATGTGATTTTAAATGTGGGACGCGCAGTGGGCGGCTTCTCCTCAGTAATTATCGGCTTTATTTTAGACCATGCCGGTGTCTCGCAAGTGATGCTTTTCTTAGGCGGCCTCTACCTCGTCAGTTTTCTTGTGATGTTAAGTATTCCCAATCTGAAAAGTAAACGATACATGGCCTTTAAAACGGCCAAAGTTGCTGCGTAATAAATTAATTTTCTCTAGAGTCTGGGACGTTCTTTGTTCCAGGCTTTTGTTATTTGATGTTATAATCAGTTTGAATGAAAGGACGGGTAGAATGAAAAAGAATATAGTGATGGATGCCGATGCGATCAAACGAGCCTTGACGCGTATGACTTATGAAATTATCGAACGCAATAAAGGAATAGAAGATATGGTGATTGTGGGGATTAAAACGAGAGGCGAGTATTTAGGGGAGCGAATTGTCAAACGATTAAAAGAGTTAGAAGGTGTTGAGCTACCTTTTTTAGCCATCGATATCAGCGCGTACCGGGATGATGTGGACGAAGAGACACGGCAAGAAATTACCCATCAATCCATTAGAGACAGCACTGTTGACTTAGCAGGGAAACATATCTTTTTAGTGGATGATGTGCTGCAATCAGGGCGGACGGTTCGAGCAGCGATGGATGCGGTCATGGATATCGGACGCGCCAGTCGCATTTCTCTTGTGGTATTAGTTGACCGTGGGCACCGGGAATTGCCGATTCGGGCAGATATTATCGGTAAAAATTTGCCGACATCAAAAGGAGAATCGGTCGATGTGCTGGTAGAAGAAGTGGATAAAAAAGATGCAGTCATTATTCGAGAAGAATAATCGTTGTAAATAACAGACCCTGTCGCTTTCTTCGAAGGGCCTGTATTTGATAGGATGGAAGAAAGAAGGAGTGAGTCTTGATTATGAATGTCGCAAAACATATCGTAAAGGTACTGGAAGAACGCGGCGTAAAATACGTTTTTGGGCTGCCGGGCGAAGAGAATATTACATTGGTTAATGAATTGCATAAGTCGGAGAAAATTGAATTTATATTGGTGCTAGACGAGCGGGCCGGCGTCTTTATGGCCAATGTAATCGGTTGGCTGAGCGATCAACCGGGTGTGGCGATTGCGACATTAGGACCTGGCGCATTGAATATGACCTTAAGCATTGCCGATGCCCAGTCCCATTCTTTCCCAGTCATAGCCATCGGCGCCCAAGGTGATATCCGTGATCGAATCCGCGAAACAACTCAAGTCGTCGACTTACAAAGTGTCTTTCAACCGATTACGAAATGGTCAGAAGATTTGGTTGTTGCTGAGTCAACGACGGAACTCATCAACAAAGCTTATAATCAAGCCATATCTGAGAGAAAGGGGGCATCTTTTGTCACAGTACCCGCCTCTTTAGAACAAGAAGAAGTGGGCGAAAGGGTTGATCCTGTCATTTCTTCTCCGAATGCAGCCTCTATTCCAACGGATGCTGTGATTCAAAATGCGGCTGAGTTGCTGAAGAAGGCTAAGAAACCAGTTTTAGTAGCGGGTCTTGGAACCAGTCGGGATAAAGTGTCTAAAGAAGTCACTGCCTTTGCGGAAAAGCACAATATTCCAGTCGTTACTTCCTTTATGGCAAAAGGGGTGATTTCCGATCAGTCGGATTTATCCTTAGGTACCATTGGTTTTTTCATCGAGGACCACATTGATGCTTATATGAAAGAGGTCGATGTTGTTTTAGCGGTCGGCTATGATTTTGCAGAATTTGAACCGTCGGCAATCAATCCTGATAGGGATAAAACAATTATCAATCTGCATACTTTTATTCAAGAAACCCACGAGCATTTTCCCATTGATGTGCAGCTCATTGGGGCGCTCGGTGCGAGTTTGGAAAAGTTGTCAGAAAATCTAAAAGACTACAAAGCAGAGTCCGTTAAGAATACGGTGAAACAAAAATTAAGGGAAGAATTGAATGAGGGGGAGAGTGATGGAGTAGCTCCGCTTTCACCTGTTCAAATGGTTCATGCTACTCGTAAAGCCTTACCGGAAGAGGGTAAAGTACTCATTGATACGGGTGCGGTAAAAATGTGGATGGCACGCTTGTTTCCATCCTATGCCTTAAATTCAGTGTTAATTAATAATGGGCTCTCAACGATGTCTTGGGCACTGCCGGGAACCATTGCTGCAAAGTTACTGTACCCAGAAACGCCGATGCTCACGGTAGTCGGTGACGGCAGTTTTTTAATGACGATGCAAGAAATTGCGACAGCAGTAAAAAATGATATTCCACTCACGATTCTCATTTGGGATGACTCGGGGTATGGTCTGATCAAATGGAAGATGGATATGGAGTTAGGCGAGCATGCGGAAGTCGACTTTAAAAATCCAGATTTCATTAAAATGGCAGAAGCCTATGGTGGAAATGGTTATGTTGTAGATAGTCGAGACGATTTGGAAAACAAATTGAGAGAATGCCTGGAAAAAGACGAAGGCATCCATATTATTGTTGCTCCCGTTGACTATTCTAAAAATATGGACTTAACAGAGAAACTTGAGAACCAATAAACGTTCATCCGTCAAAAAAAGAATTTTGACGGACAAACAGGAAATAACCGTCAAAAAATCAAATTTTGACGGACAAATAGAAAATAACCGTCAAAAAACAAAATTGTGACGGATAAATAGAAAATATCCATTAAAAAATCAAATTTTGACGGATAAAACGGATAAAATAAAAAAAGCTAGAAAACTTGTCAATTAGTTTCTAGCTTTTCTGTTTTACATATATATTACTGATTTAATTGTAAAGAGCTTCCACACGCGCTTGGACGTCTTTATCAGCCAAGTACTGTTCGTAAGTCGTATCTAGTCGATCCACGACACCATTTGAAGACACATGAATAATCCGATTGGCGATGGTCTCAATAAACTCCCGGTCATGAGAAGTAAAAAGAACAGATTCTTTAAAGGCAATTAACCCTTCGTTTAAACTTGAAATGGATTCTAAATCCAAATGATTCGTCGGGTCATCTAATACAACAACATTTGCTTCCGTTAACATCATTTTTGCCAGCATACAGCGCACTTTTTCGCCACCAGATAGCACAGAAACTTTTTTATTCACTTCTTCACCAGAAAACAGCATACGGCCTAAGAAACTGCGAAGGAACGTGTTGTCTTGCTGCTCTGTACTTGCATATTGACGCAGCCAGTCAATGATGGTTAAATTCTCGTCACTAAACTCGTCACTGTTGTCACGGGGTAAATAGGTTTGTGAAGTGGTCACGCCCCATTTATAGGAGCCAGAATCGGGTTTCATTTCACCCATAATAATTTTGTAGAGAGTGGTCGTTGATAAATCATTTCGACTAAGCAGCGCCACTTTATCATCTGGCTGTAAAGTAAAGCTGATATTATCCAAGACTTTTTCTCCATCGATTGTTTTAGAAAGATTTTTTACAATCAATACATCATTTCCAATTTCACGCTCAGGCTTAAAGCCAATAAAGGGATATTTTCGACTAGAAGGTCGAATATCATCTAGTTCAATTTTTTCCAAAGTCTTCTTACGCGAAGTCGCTTGCTTAGATTTGGAAGCATTGGCGGAGAAGCGGGCGATAAAGGCTTCTAATTCTTTCACTTTTTCTTCTTTTTTCGCATTTTGATCCGCTTGCAGTTTGGCGGCTAATTCAGAAGATTCTTTCCAAAAATCATAATTACCTACATATAACTGAATTTGACCAAAGTCCACGTCACAAATATGTGTACATACTGTGTTTAGAAAATAACGGTCGTGGGAGACAACAATGACCGTATTTGGAAAATCCATAATAAAACTATTGAGCCAGTTGATGGTATGATCGTCTAAACCGTTTGTCGGCTCATCTAAAAGCAAGACATCAGGAGAGCCGAAAAGAGCTTGGGCAAGCAGCACACGCACTTTATCCTTTTCTAACAGTTCACTCATTTTCTTGTTGTGCAATTCATCTGAAATACCTAAGTTGTGCAAGAGTTGCGCCGCTTCCGATTCCGCTTCCCAACCATTTAATTCAGCAAATTCCGCTTCCAACTCACCCGCACGCACACCGTCCGCTTCCGTAAACTCAGCTTTCATGTAGATTTCATTTTTTTCGTTCATCACATCATACAAGCGTTGATGCCCCATAATGACCGTATCTAATACTTCGTACTCTTCAAAACCAAAGTGATCTTGGCTTAAAGTGGCAATACGCTTACCAGGCTCCATCGTTACCTCGCCCGTCGAAGGTTCTAATTCCCCAGACAGAATTTTTAAGAAAGTAGACTTACCTGCTCCATTGGCACCGATAATGCCATAACAGTTGCCTGAGTTAAATTGCAAGTTAATATTTTCGTATAATTTCCGTCCTGAAAACTGGAGACTCACATTATTTACATTAATCATTTCGTTCAATTCCTCATTTCGCCTATTGCAGATTTTGTTATTCAATCTACCCACAAAGTCTTTCTATTCTACTAAATAAACCACCTACTGTAAAGAGCGTTTAGAAAATTTAAAATTTTCAGATAATACTTGCTTTCTAATGTTAGATGGTCTAATATATATCTAATCAAATTTTAACTTATAAACAAAAGGGGATAGATGGAAATGCTAGATAAAAAAAGAACGTCACTTAATATAAAGCAAATGTCTATTTCTATGCCCATGCATACTAATAATTTATTACTCTTATACGTTAAGTAAGATTCTGCCAAGAATTTCTTTGGAAGAGTCTTATTTCTGCTTTTTGAAAAAGGCTCTTCTTACTTAACGAGTACGTGACTAAGAGACGAGCCTGAATTTTCTAGGTTCGTCTCTTTTTGTTTAGTTTAAAATAGATGGCTTTCAACTTTTTAAAGGCACTTATTATATAAGGAGGAAGGAAAAATGAACAAGAAAATAAAAGGTGTTATGTCAGGGATTATGGTGGCTGCGGTGGGCTTTTTGGTTGCTTGCAGTAATGGAGAAACAGAAAACACAGGGGCAGATGGTGATTCAGAGGACGTTATCCGGATTGGTTCGATGTTTGAATTAACCGGGGCAGCGGCTGAATACGGGATTTCAATGAATGATGCCGTGAGTATGGCCGTCGCTGAAGTTAATGAGGCCGGGGGAATTGACGGCAAGACAGTCGAAGTTATCGAACGTGATATTGCTTCTGACGAAGCGCAAGCTGCTCAAGCAGCGATTTCATTAGCGACGGACGAAAATGTTTCAACGATTATTGGTCCTGCTTTAACCGGCACCTTCCAAGCCGCGATCCCGGCAGCCAATCAATATGAAGTACCGATTATTTCACCATCGGCCACCGATGATGGGGTGCTGCAAGATGAGAGCGGCAATGTCCATCCTTTTGCTTACCGAACGAGTTTTACAAATTCCTTCCAAGGAGGAGCACTCGCTCAATTTGCGAATGAAAACTTAAATGCATCCAAAGCGGTCATTTTTGGAGATAACTCCAGTGACTATGCACAAGGGCTGACGCAGACTTTCCAAGAGGCTTTTGAAGGGGACATTGTCTCTGTCGAAAACTTCTCCTCCGATCAAACGGACTTTAGCGCAACGTTAACGAATATTGTCGATATGGATTTTGATGTGCTGTACCTTCCGGGCTATTATGAACAGGCAGGTCCAATTGTCAAACAAGCTAGAGAGATGGGTATTAACCAGCCGATACTAGGACCAGACGGTTTAGGGAATACGAAAATGGTTGAATTAGCTGGTTCAGACAATATGAATGATGTCTATTACACTTCTCACTTTGTCGTCGAAAGTGAAGAGCCAGAAATTCAAGAATTTGTTGAAAATTACAAAGAGTTTACTGGAAACGATCCGGATATGTTTACAGGACTTGCTTATGATGCGGTTTATATTACGAAAGAAGCCATTGAAAGAGCGGGTTCCTTGGATGCCGTTGCAATCAATGAAGAACTTGAAAAGACAGAGAATTTTGCGGGAATCACTGGAACGTTCTCCTTTGATGAGAACCATGACCCTGTAAAAACGGTGAGTATTATCGAAATTCAAAATGGCGAACCGGTAGAAATTTTTGAAGTGATTCCAGAATAATAGAAGCTTACCCTCTCAACATGAGAAAAGTTTATTTGTTATTTTTTAAAAAAACGTTGATTAATCAAGCCTTATGTAATATTTATGAGAGAAATATTTGAATAAAATTAAAAAAGACTTGCGTTTTGAAAGCAATGCACCTATAATAATGGAAATCAATAGCGATGAAAAAAGGAGGAGAAAACATGTACACAGCATTTGAATCTACCAAACCAACTGATCCATTGACTGAGAGTAAGTTTTCTCCGTCCAATTTATCTAAAATTGTCATTATTATTGTGTAGCCAGGATTCTTCTTTTAAGAAGAGTCCACTTTAACGTGAAGCGGGCTCACACATAAGACAAGCCCGAACTTAACCGTCGGGCTTGTCTTTTTTTATATAAAAATCAGGCTATTGATTAATGATTAGAAAATAAGGAGAGAGAAAAATGAGAGTAAAGAAATCATTGGTAGGTTTATTAGCAGGCGTGAGTTTATTTGCCGCAGCATGTGGCAACGGAGAAAACGCCACAAGTGAAGAAGATCCAGCCGTTTATGAGGATCGCGAAACAATTATGCTCGGCTCGCTATTTGCCAACTCAGGGAACTATTCTGCATATGGACAACCTCAAACCAACGCTTTACAACTAGCTGTCGATGAAATTAACGAAGCAGGCGGGGTGAACGGGAAAGAATTAGAGCTGGTGGAATATGATTATAGTTCAGATGAAACAGAAGCTGCTTCTCTTGCCACTCGATTAGCAACAGAGGATGAAGTATCGATTATACTTGGTCCGGATACTTCAGGCTCATCATTAGCTGCGTTACAACAAGCTTCTCAATATAATGTGCCTTTATTGTCTCCTTCCGCTTCTTTAGATGATTTTACGATTGATTCAAGTGGAGAAGTTATTGATACCGCTTGGCGAGTAGCTTATCCAGATTCCTATCAGGGAGAAGCTTTGGGCCAATTTGCCGCTGACGAATTTGGAGCGCAAAATGCAGCCATTTTAGGAGATAATTCAAGTGACTATGCTGTTGGGCTGGTTGAAACATTTGAAGAAGCCTTCACTGGAGAAGTCGTTGCAAAAGAAAACTTTACGGAAGACGAAACGGACTTTAGTGCTGTGTTAACGAACATTGCAAACACGGACTTTGATGTCTTGTTTGTTCCGGGCTACTATGAACAAGCCGGTCCAATCATCAAACAAGCTCGCGAGATGGGCATTGATGAGCCAATCTTAGGTCCAGATGGTTTCGGAAATAGTCAATTGTACGAATTAGCCGGTACGGAAAACTTAAATGATGTCTATTACACCACGCAATTCTCTACCTTATCAGAAGAGCCGCATGTGCAAGATTTCATCGCAAATTATGAAGAACGATTTGGACAAGCAGCAGATATGTTCGCTGCCATGGCTTACGATGCAGCTTATGTTGTAAGAGATGCTTTTGAAAGGGCTGGAAGTGCAGCACCTTCAGCAGTGAATGCTGAACTGCAAAACACGGAGAATTTTGAAGGTGTGACAGGAACGTTCTCCTTTGATGAACTACACAACCCGATTAAGACAGTCACGATTGTAGAAGTTCAAAATGGAGAAGATGTTGGTGTGATTGAAATTGACACAGAGTAACAAACAATCGAAATTCGTTTTAATCCTTGAAAGGTAAGTGATGAAGAATGGATACGTTTATTCAGCAAATAATCAACGGTTTAACCTTGGGCAGTGTGTATGCACTCATTGCCCTGGGTTATACCTTGGTTTATGGCATCATTAAATTATTAAACTTTGCACATGGCGATATTTTTATGGTTGGGGCATTTATTAGCTACTACTTAATTCTTTCGTTCAATATGAATGTCTTTGTCGCTTTCTTAGTGACCATGGCTCTGACTGCTGTTATGGGAGTAATCACCGACCAAGTGGCGTATAAACCTTTAAGAAAGGCCCCGCGGATATCTGCTTTGATTACCGCAATTGGAGTTTCTTATTTACTCCGAAATGGCATGATTGTATTAGCTGGTGCGGAAACAAGAGCCTATCTTCAAGCCTTTGAGAATGTTCCAGCATTTGTGAATCAAAGTTTCCAAATCGGGGGAATCACTATCCGAGTGATGCAAGTCATTTTACTCGTTACAACGGTTCTTTTAATGGTCCTATTACAATTTATTGTGCAAAAGACAAAAATGGGCAAAGCCATGCGTGCCGTCAGTGTAGATGCACAAGCGGCTCAGTTGATGGGTATTAACACAAATACAGTTATCGCTTTTACCTTTATTTTAGGCTCAGCTTTAGCAGGAGCCAGTGGCATGTTGGTTGGGATTTATTATAACTCCATTTCTCCGATGCTTGGTGCAGGGTACGGGCTAAAAGCTTTTGTTGCCGCTGTTATCGGCGGAATCGGCCTTATTCCCGGCGCTGTTTTGGGCGGTTATTTACTCGGAATGATTGAAGTGATGATTACGGCTTATGGCAACTCGATGATTCGTGATGCCGTCGTTTATCTGATTTTAATTGTGATCCTTTTAATTCGTCCAGCAGGTTTACTAGGTAAAAATCAATCAGAGAAAGTGTAGGTGAAGACATTGAGAATTTTTAGTAAATCGAATCTGGCATGGTTAAGCACCATTATTGGTCTGTTCTTATTGTTAATGCTTGGTGTCTCTACCGGATTGATTTCAAGGGTACATCAACAAACATTAATTACTATTTTTATCAATATTATCTTGGCTGCAGGTTTAAATTTAATTGTTGGTTTTTCCGGCCAGTTAGCCTTAGGGCATGCCGGTTTTATGGCTATTGGTGCTTACGCTACTGGAATCATGACCCGCCAAACACCTACTTACGGCGGCTTTTTTATGAGCTTAATCGTAGGAATTACCCTTACTGGAATCATTGCTTTCTTAGTCGGCTACCCGACTTTGCGCCTGAAAGGCGACTATTTAGCGATTGCCACACTCGGAGTTGGTGAAATCATCCGAGTCGCTATTTTAAATCTGCCGGATTTAACAAATGGAGCGGCCGGTCTCAGCGGAATTCCTATTCACTTAATGGATTGGAACTTTGCCTTTATTTTAATGGTCCTGGTGCTGCTTGTGATCGCAAATTATGTCAACAGTAGCCAAGGCCGGGCAACAATTGCAGTTCGCGAAGATGAAATTGCCACATCTTCCTTGGGACTGAACACTACAAAGTTAAAAGTGCTTGCTTTCGTTATCGGCGCAATGACTGCTGCGGTTGGTGGGTCAATTCATGCGGCTTATTTAGGCGTGATTAATCCCGGTCAATTTACCTTTGACCGCTCAATCGATATTTTAATCATTGTGGTTCTTGGTGGCATTGGAAGTTTAACGGGTACAACAGTCGCTGCGATAGTGCTTGGGATTATTAATTTATACCTCCAACAGTTCGGTGCGTGGCGCATGATTATTTACGCCCTTGTCCTTATTTTAATTATGATTTTCAAACCTTCAGGGCTCTTAGGGAATTATGAATTTAAGTGGAGTAAATTCTTTCAAAGAGCTGATAATTTACCGATAGATAAAGTGGCAGATGACGAAAGAAAGTTGGGATGAGATGAGTCTATTAAAGGTGACGGATTTAACCAAAAACTTTGGCGGGCTGACCGCCGTTTCCGATTTGGATTTAGAGGTAAAGGAAAATGAACTAATCGGTTTGATTGGACCCAATGGGGCAGGCAAAACGACTTTATTTAACTTGCTGACGGGTGTCTATGAACCAAGTGAAGGGACTATTGAATTCACGATAGATAGTAAAACCCATCAATTAGGTGGTAAAAAAACCCACGACATCGGTGCCTTAGGTGTCAGCCGAACCTTTCAAAATATTCGACTGTTCAAAAATCTCAGTGTACTGGAAAATGTGTTGATTGGCATGCACGGACAACGAAGAGCCAATTTATTTGATGTTTTTTTCCGCACGCCCAATTTTTATCGCTCCGAAGATGAAATGGAAAAAGAATCCATGGAACTCCTTAAAATCTTTGATTTGCATAAAGTACACGCCAATAAAGCAGGCAACTTGCCTTACGGAGACCAAAGGAAACTGGAAATTGTCCGAGCGCTGGCCACAAATCCTAAATTGCTCTTTTTAGATGAGCCGGCTGCAGGAATGAATGCGAACGAAAGTAAAGAGTTGACGCGTTTAATTCATCAAATTCATGAAAGTTTTGATGTGGCTATCGTCTTGATTGAGCACGATATGAATGTGATTATGAATATTGCCCAGCGGATTTATGTGTTAGAGTACGGAAAAAAGATCGCTGAAGGCACACCCAAAGAGATTCAACAAAATGATCGTGTGATTCGCGCATATTTAGGTGGTGATTAGATGTTGACAGTAAAAGATTTAACGGTGCATTATGGGGTTATCGAAGCGATAAGAGATGTGAATTTTCAAGTCAACAAAGGAGAAATCGTCTCCTTAATTGGGGCAAATGGCGCTGGAAAAACAACGATTTTAAATACGATCTCTTCCTTGAAAGCACAAACAAATGGAGAAATTCTTTATTTAAACGAGCCCATTCATCAGTTAAGCACAAAAAACATTGTAGCCAAAGGTATCTCACAAGTCCCGGAAGGTCGACATGTCTTTAGCGGTATGACGGTGATGGAAAATCTGGATATGGGGGCTTTCCTCCGCAAAGATTCTGGTCAAGTGAAGAAAGATATCGAACGGGTTTTCCAAAGCTTTCCCGTGTTAAAAGAACGGAAAAATCAAGATGCGCAAACCTTGTCCGGGGGAGAGCAGCAAATGTTGGCGATGGGCCGGGCACTTTTATCGAATCCCGATTTGTTATTACTGGATGAACCGTCAATGGGCCTGGCGCCTTTATTTATTAAAGAAATTTTTCGTATTATTGAAGAAATTAATAAACGGGGTACTACTGTTTTACTTGTCGAACAAAATGCGAATGTCGCTTTAAGTATATCCGATCGCGGCTACGTGATTGAAACGGGAAATATTGTAGCGGAAGGTTCAGGTAAGGAATTACTTGGCAGCGATGACATTCAAAAAGCATACTTAGGAGGATAATAAATGAAGGTCAAACACTATATGACTAAAAACGTCTATACCGTAACATCAGACGTTAAAATTACAGATGCAGTAGATATTATGGAAGGCAATGATTTTCATCGACTCCCTGTCGTTGAAAACAATCAATTTATTGGACTAATTACAGAAGAATTAATTGCTGAAAATTCGCCATCTAAGGTCTCTAGTTTGAGTATTTATGAAATGAATTATCTTTTTGATAAGATGATTGTTAAAGACTTAATGAAAACAGATGTCATTACGATATCTGAGGATATTCATATTGAGGAAGCGGCTTTATTGATGGCGGAAAAGGACATCACCGTCTTGCCAGTGATTAATGAAGAAAACGAAGTCATCGGAATCATTACACATAAAGATATCTTTAAAGCCTTAATTGACTTGACGGGCTATCAAGATAAAGGCGTTCGTGTGGTTATTGAAACAAAGGAAGACCGTATTGGCGTCATTGCCGAGCTGTCCAGTGGCCTAGCTGAAAAAAAGATCAATCTTACGCATATTTTTGTTAACCGTCCAGATGATGTCATTGAAATCACCATTCAAACGAGCGGTTCAAAAGCAGATGAGATTAAAAACACTATAGAAAAATTGGGTTATAAGGTGGTAGAAATTGTTTAGAAAATAAAAGAAGAGAATGCAGTTCAAAATAGGCTGCATTCTTTTTTTATTTTTTGTGTACCGTTGAGCTGCTTGCTATTAAAGGAAGGGTTTGCTATATTGACTAAGAACTCACTGTAAAGGAGAGAATACATTTGATCGATATACATACTCATTTGATTCCAAACGTAGATGATGGGGCGGACTCACTTGAAGAAACAATTAAGCTAGCCCAGGCCGCTATTGATGAGGGAATACGTCATGTCGTCTTAACTCCACATCATAATAGATACTGGGTAACAAATGAAAAAGAGAAAGTGTTAAAGTTAACAAAAAAAGTAGAAAAAGCAATCAATGAAGCAGACATCCCATTGACTGTTTCACCCGGGCAAGAAATTCGAATGAATGAGGAATTTTCTGAGGACTTATTTGAAGATCGTTATCTTTCAATCGACGGAAAAGGGAAGTATTATTTAGTGGAATTTTCTTGGCGTGTTTTCCCTTCATTCGCGAAAGGTTATTTACAGCAAATGCTTGACGCAGATATAATTCCCGTCATCGCACACCCAGAGCGCCAACAACCATTTATTGAAAATCCGAATATTTTAAGAGAACTGATTGATATGGGATGTATTTCCCAAATCACAGCAACTTCAATTATCGGAGGATATACGGAAGAAATCCGACAAACTGCGCTACAAATGATGGAGGAGAATTTAATCCATGTCATTGCTTCAGATGCACATGATACAGTAGCCAGGCCGTATAATTTGAGAGCCGCTTTAACCGCAATAAGTGAAAAATATGGTGAAACATATAGTCAATACCTTATTCGAAATGCGGAGAAAATCTACCGTGGAAATGAAGTACGAGCGTTTAAAGAGTAGAGAAGAATTTATTATAGAAAAAACTATCAAGACAACCTAATAGAATTGGAAAACTCCTTGCGCTTTTTGCAAGGGTTTTTTAAGTGATTGAGCATGGAAATCACTTATACAAACAGAATATGATAAGATAAGGTATATTATTAGAATACTGTTGGAAAAGAGAGGATTTACATATGTTTGAATTAGAATTGAATATCTACGAAAGCATCGGAATTGCGGTTGTTTTTCTATTCTTTGGTCGCTGGCTACAGAGGCGTTACCGATGGATAGCTAACTTAACAATTCCCGCTGCTATTATTGGGGGACTTATCTTTGCTGTATTCAATATGTTGATTTATCAATTGGATATTGGCGTTTTTTATTTGGATACATCTTTGACTGAATTTTTCATGGTTATTTATTTTACGACCATTGGTTTTAATGCCAGTTTAAAAGCTATCGGAACTGCGCGAAAGACGGTATTGAAGTTCTTAGGCGTGTCGGTTATCGCAGTGTTTTTACAAAACTTTCTGGCTATCGGCATGAGCCAGCTATTTAAAATTGATTCCCTGCTTGCCTTGCTTTTAGGTTCACCGGTTTTGGTCGGAGGACCTGGCACAGCAGCAGCCATAGCGCCGACGATTGAACAGATGGGGCACCCAGAAGCGATGACAGTCGGTTTAACGGCTGCATCTCTTGGTATCGTCATTGGTAGTTTAAGTGCCGGGAAAGTAGGAGAACATTTAATCAAACGGCATCATTTAACCGCAAAAAATACAGAACTGGAAGAGGAAGAGGCACTCGAAAAAATCAATGAAGACACGGATGTGCTAACGGCTGAACGGGTATATAAAAGTGCTCTGCTTATCTTTTTTGCTATGTTTATTGGTTCTTATGTAACCGAAGCCATTAATTGGGTCATGGGGTTTTTTGTCAATGGCATTTCATTTCCGGTCATTATTGGACCGATGTTGTCGGCCAGTGTGTTAAGAAATATTTCCGATGTGGCGGAAAAACCTTTCGTTGACGTCAAGGGAATCAGCGCTATTTCACCAATTTCACTCGATATCTTTTTAGGTTTAACGATTGTCTCCTTAGAATTATGGACTGTTTTTGAAATTGCTGTCCCGATGTTGTTAATTATTGCAGCAGAAGCAGTAGTTACTATTCTCTTTGCTTATTTTATTGTTTTTTGGGTAATGAACAAAGATTATGATGCAACTATTATGACTGTAGGCTTTATCGGCTTTGGTATGGGGTCGTCTTCAAACGGAATGGCGGCCATGCGTACAGTCACCCGCAAACATCATCCTAGTCCGATCGCTTTTCTAACCGTTGCGATTGTTGGGGGATTATTCATTGACTTTTTAAATGTCATTCTCATTTACGGTTTTATCGGGGGCCTGGCATAAATAAAATAAAAATCAAATCACTATAGGTAAAAGCAACAAATATCAGGACTGCTTAGTCCTATATTTGTTGCTTTTTAATTGAATACTCATAGAAAATTCATTTTCACCTTAAAAAGATTGACAACCGTTCTATCATTCTTGTACAATTACATTATCGTTAAATTAACTACATAGTAAAATATGGAGGTGGAATTGTGGAGATAAAACAATACACAGAAGGTTCTATCACACTAGAATTTGGGGAAGAGATGAGCCCGGATTTAAATAAACAAATTGTTAACACAAGAAAGTATATCGATTCATTAAAAATAAAAGGCATAGTAGAAACAATCATCTCGTATACACGACTCGTGATTTACTATGATGTGCTTTCTACAAATGCGAAAGAACTTATTGAAATTATAAAAACGATCGATAGCCAGCAACTAGCTCAGGAAAACTTTGCCTATCGGGTGGTTGAAATACCTGTTTGCTATAGCGAGGAATATGGACCAGATTTAAAGGGATTTGAGGAGAATCATTTAAGCGCAAAAGAAGTTATCGAGCGGCATGCTAATAAGGAGTATTTGGTGTATATGTTAGGTTTCATGCCGGGCTTTGTTTATTTAGGCGGTCTGGATAAGGCATTGTTTAAAGATCGCTTAGATAATCCTAGAACAACGATTAAAGCCGGCTCGGTTGGGATAGCTGGGCAACAAACTGGCGTGTATCCTTTTGATTCTCCGGGCGGGTGGAATTTGATTGGTCGTACACCCATTAACTTATATGATTTGAGACGGGGAGAGGATACTATTTTATATGATGCGGGTGACCGCATTATTTTTCGACCTATTTCGCCTGAAATGTTTAAAAAAATTGAAAAAGCAGTTGAGGCAGGAACGTACGAAGTGACCATTCATATGAAAGGGGGCGGCGAATAATGGCCTTTATTCTGAAAGATTCAGGGTTGTTATCCACTATACAAGATAAGGGTCGATTTGGCTATCAATCCTTAGGCATATCACCCGCTGGGGCTTTGGATTATAAAAGTGCGATTTTAGCCAATCAGTTAGTCAATAATAAACCTGAAGCAGCGGTCATTGAAATGACCTTGACCGGAATCTCATTTGAAGTGACAAAAAATACGACGATAGCAGCTGCTGGTGCAAAAATGACTATCCAAGTCAATGATAGACAGTACCCAATCGGACGGGCCATTTCACTGGCTAAAGGAGATCAGGTTCGATTTGGACAAGCAACAGATGGTTTACGTACTTATTTGGCCGTCGCTGGAGGCTTTCTTCTTGCAGAAGTGTTGGGCAGCTATTCCACACATCTGCGGACCTATATGGGCGGTTATGAAGGACGAGCGCTAAAAGTCGGCGATATCCTTCATTATAATGGAGCAAATAACGAAAATTATTTCAAAGTCGCCAAGAAACAAACAGCCGTACCCAATTTGAAGATTCGTCTCATACCTGGGCCAAATTATGACGACTTTATCCAAGAAGCAAAAGAAACGCTGGTTCATCAGCCTTATACGATTACGCGAAGCAACGATCGCATGGGTATTCGTTTAGACGGTCAGCCGCTTAAAACGAAGGGTGGCGTTCATGATATTTTATCTGAGCCTACCCAGCTTGGGAATATTCAAGTGCCTAAAAATGGTCAGCCAATCGTTTTACTCAACGATCGACAAACCACAGGCGGATACAAACGAATAGCAAGTGTTGCTAAGATTGATTTACCAAAACTCGTTCAACTAAAACCAAATGAGCAAGTCTCCTTTGAAATGATTCCTTTAGAAGAAGCTCAGGTTTTGTACCGAGAGGAAATGGAAAATCTGTTGAGTGGCAATAATCTGACAGATGATAAAGCATTCAACTATTATCGGCGAGTGGAAGCCGAACGTATTCAAAAATTATTTATGAGGTGAAACAATGGAAATGGATAAGATAAAAGAATTGATTCAATTAATGAAAGAGTCAGATTTAAAAGTGTTGAGTATTGAAGATGAGGACACAGAAATTTATTTAGAAGCGCATGCAAAAGAAAATGCACAAGGGCCAGTGCACATAAGCCCACAGACCCTATCACAAGGGGGGGTCTCTTCTACAGAAGCTTCAAATTTGGTTGATGTGCGTGCGAAGCAAATAGGCATTTTCTATACGCAACCCGACGAAGACAGTACAGATACTTTCGTCAAGGTAGGAGACAAAGTAAAAGTCGGCGATCAAATCGGCTTAATCGAAACAATGAAAATCTTCAACGAAGTGCTTGTTGAAGATGCAGGAATTGTTGAAGAAATCTTAGTTGAAAATGAAGAGCCTGTGGAGTTTGATCAGGTCATTATGCGACTAAGAAAAGAGGAGGAATAAGTTTGACAAAGGTTCTGGTGGCGAATCGAGGCGAGATTGCTGTCCGAGTCATTCGTACTTTAAAAGAAAAAAAGATTAAAAGCGTGGCGATCTATAGTTCAGCAGATAAAGACAGTTTGCATGTTGCACTAGCCGATGAATCTTACTGTATTGGGCCTGCCCAAAGTGCAGAAAGCTATTTAGATATCAACAAAGTGTTAGCTGTTGCGATAATAAGCGAAGCGGATGCCATTCATCCGGGCTACGGATTTTTGGCTGAAAATGAGGAGTTTGTCAAACGTTGCCAAGATGCGGGTTTCAAGTTTATCGGCCCAAGCGGAAAGTTGATTTCTTTAATGGGAAATAAAGCAATTGCTAGAGACACGGTCGGCAATAACGGTCTGCCTGTTATTCCAGGAAGCGATGGACCCGTCCAAAGTGGAGCTGAGGCACTGGAAATTGCTAAAGAAATTGGCTTTCCGGTGGTTGTAAAAGCTGTGTCTGGCGGCGGCGGGAAAGGGATGCGACTCGTGCGTGAGGAAAATGATTTCCGCCGGTTATTTTCAGAAGCTCGTCAAGAAGCGCGTGGTTCATTTAATGACCCGCGATTATATATAGAACGCTACATTCCAAATGCCCGTCATATCGAAGTGCAGATTTTAGGGGATGGCAAAGGCCATGCCGTTCATCTGTATGAACGAGATTGTTCAATTCAAAAAAATAATCAAAAACTCATTGAGGAAGCGCCAGCTGCTATTTTAGATGAGGAAACGAGAAAATACATCACAGAACTGACAGCAGAGGTAATGGGTAAATTGAACTACGAAAGTGCTGGAACTGTTGAATACCTCTATGTCGAAGAAGAAAAAGAATTTTATTTTATGGAAATGAATACACGCATCCAAGTAGAACATACCATTTCAGAAATTATTACTGGTGTGGATATTGTTGAACAGCAACTGGAAGTGGCCTTCAACGGACACTTGACGGTTCAACAAGAAGATATCCAAAGGAATGGGGTGGCTATTGAAGTTCGAATCAATGCAGAAGATCCGAACAATCATTTTGCGCCATCTCCAGGGAAAATTGAGCAGCTGCATTTTAGTACTGGACATAACGTCCGCATTGATACACATATCTATAATGGGTACACGATTTCACCCCATTATGACGCGATGATCGCCAAAATAATTACCCATGCAGCTACCAGGAGAGAGGCGATTGCGAAAATGAAACGGGTGTTGAATGAAACCGTAATTGGTCCACGTCCGACAAATATTGATTTTCAAGCTTTTATAATGAACCATCCCAAATACCAAGCGAATCATTTAAATATTCATTTCTTAAAAACACACGACTTAATCTAGGAGGCATTGTATGCGAACAGTCGATTTAAACGCAGATTTAGGCGAAAGTTATGGCCGATACACCGTCGGAAGAGATGCAGAAATTATTCCTCTAATCTCATCCGCCAATGTGGCCTGTGGGTTCCATGCCGGTGATCCTGTTGTACTGCTTGACACGCTTAAGCATATCAAAGAAAGCAGTACAACCGGTTTCGGAGCCCATCCAAGTTATCCGGACCGCCAAGGATTTGGCCGTCGTTACATGGATTTAACGAAAGAGGAAGTGCGGGCTTTTATGCTGTATCAACTTGCGGCTATCGAAGGTATGGGGGAAACGGTAGGTTTAACAATGAATCATGTTAAACCCCATGGTGCGCTTTACAACCGAACATTTGAAGATTATGAATTGGCTCAAACCCTTGCGGCGACTGTCAAAGAATTTAATCCGGATTTAAAATTAATGGGCTTAGCGAACCAGAATTTAGTAAAAGCAGGGAAAGCAGCGGGCTTACAAGTTGTGCATGAAGTGTTCGCAGATCGAGCTTATGCAGCGGACGGCACACTGGTTAACCGACGAAAAGAAGGTGCAATGATTACTGACACAACTAAAGCTGTCAAACGGGTGATAAGAATGGTGACAGAAGGAAAAGTTACAAGTATTGATGGGCAGGATATCGACATTCAAGCGGATAGTATATGTGTGCATGGTGATGGTGAAAAAGCGCTAGCCTTTGTTCGAGAAATTATCCAAGGCTTAGCAGAAGAAGGGATTCAAATTCAAACGATGTAAATAAAAACATGAGGGGGAAAAGGGATGGGTACCAACAACACAGATTTACAAGCGGCTGAAGAAAACAAGACACTTCGTAATCATTTAATCACAAGTATGTTTCTAATGATTACATCGGCTCTCGGGCCAGGTTTTTTAACACAAACCGCAAGTTTTACGGAAGAATTGGGGGCGGACTTTGCTTTTGCGATTATGCTGGCTACGGTCATTGCATTTGCTGCGCAAGTAAACATATGGCGGGTCCTTTCTTATTCTGGGATGTACGCTCAAGATTTATCCAATAAAATTGTGCCGGGATTAGGGTATGTATTGAGTTTCTTTATTGTTCTCGGTGGGCTCGCATTTAATATTGGTAACGTAGGTGGTGCCGGGCTAGGTTTAAACTCGATTTTTAGATTGGATTATACATGGGGGGCAATTATTACTGGACTCATTGCAGTCGTAATTTTTCTGTCAAAAAATGGGCAATCAATTGTTGACCGCTTTATCCAAATCCTTGGAGTGGTGATGCTTGTGTTGGCTTTATATGTGGCCATCGTGACCCAGCCGCCCGTGGGAGAAGCCTTACAACGCACATTTGTACCAACAGAGATCCAAAGTTTGATTTTGCCGACGATTACTTTAGTTGGAGGAACGGTTGGCGGATATATTTCCTTCTCCGGGGGACACCGGTTAATCGACAACGGAATCGTTGGGAAAAAACATTTAAACAATGCGTCTTACTCAGCTACAGGGGCGATTGTCGGTTCAGCCATTATGCGTATTTTGCTTTTCTCAGTTTTCTTAGGGGTAGTCACAACAGGCGCCTCATTAGATCCAAATAACCCGGCGGCATCTGCTTTTGAGATTGCTTTAGGCCGCCCCGGTGAAATTATTTTTGGCATCATTCTTTTCTCGGCCGGTATTTCTTCTGTTATTGGTGCAGCATATACAAGTGCCTCTTTTTTAAAAACATTCCATCCAATTATTGAAAAGTATAACAACTTAGTGATTGTCGCTTTCATTGTCTTTTCGACCATTGTGTATGCTTTTATTGGACAACCAGTAACTTTACTTATTTTAGCCGGATCACTGAATGGTTTAATTTTACCTTTATCTTTAGGTGTAATATTAATTGGCGCTTACCGTAAAAATGTTGTTGGAGAAGACTATAAACATCCGACTTGGCTGACTATATTAGGAATTATTGCAGTTATCGCGACTTTATATCTAGGGATTGAATCATTAAGTGGTATTACCGCTTTATGGCAAGGGTAGAGAGGAGATTAAATGATGATTCAAAAATTAAGGCAACAAATTAGAAATGGAGAGTTTGCGTCACCCACTTCGGGGGCAGCGGGCGA
Source organism: Atopostipes sp. (assembly GCA_043425375.1). Classification (GTDB taxonomy): domain Bacteria; phylum Bacillota; class Bacilli; order Lactobacillales; family Carnobacteriaceae_A; genus Atopostipes. Next base: position 5,239 of record JBHWQC010000060.1, on the reverse strand, counting down.
TTTAGTGCAAGCGAATGTAGTTATCCTTCCCAAAGTTTACGCTTTTGACTTTTTATTATTTGCGATGCGGAATCAAAAGTCCGTGCCGATTATCGAAGTGTTAGAAAATGGGCGGACTGAAAGTCGGTACGCACCAGGATCTGATATTCGAACGGATGTTCCAAAGTATCGAATTTATAAAGACGGCGAATTAGTGGAAACAGTTCTTGAGATCAAAGATTATTGGCAAGACGATTTTGTCACCTTTCTTATCGGCTGCAGTTTTACATTTGAACAAGCTATTTTAAAAGCAGGTATTCCGATTAAGCATATGGATGAGAAGAAAAACGTCGCAATGTACAACACAAGTGTGCAAAATAAACGAGCCGGTATTTTTCAAGGTGAAATGGTTGTATCTATGCGTCCATTTAAGTCAAAATATGTAGAGAAAGTTTCAGAAATCACTGGTCAATTTCCAAATATGCATGGCACGCCCGTACACATTGGGACGCCTGAAGCTATCGGAATATCCGATTTAAATACACCGGATTATGGCGATGCTATTGCGGTGGCTGAAGATGAAGTACCTGTATTTTGGGGCTGTGGTGTCACTCCGCAAAATGCGGCGCTGAAGGCCAAACCTTCGATGATGATTTCTCATGAACCGGGGCATATGTTTATTACGGATATAAACAACAAAGCGTATTTAGAAATGACCAATTAAATAAAAAAGGAAAATCAAAATTGTCAAAAAATAACAGATTAATACAATCCTTATCCCGTGCATTTGCGATCATCGATTGTTTTGATGAAACTCAAAAAGAACTCACATTAAATCAAATCAGTCAAAAAGTAAATTTAAATATAAATACTACGCGCGGTCTTGTCCAAACCCTGTTGCATTATAATTACTTGTCCTTTGACAAGGAGGATAGAAAGTATCGTCTAGGGTCCATTTTTATTGATAAAATCGAAATTGCTCGATTTGACTATACTGAAAGAATTATGGATTTGATCCACGGAGATTTACAAAGAATTGCCGATAAATATTCGGTCTCTACGCGGTTTCATGCTGTTGAGAATATTAACATAACGACCTTAATTGAAAGAAGTCCCAGTCGGTCGCGTTACATTTTAACGATTCATTTACAGACTGATTTTCCGCTGTATGCATCTGCATCCGGGAAGCTTATTTTAGCCCACTTAAGCAAATCGCATCGTGACAATATTTTAAGCAGCACGAGATGGGAGAAGTATGGTGAAGGAACGATCTTAGAGCGAGAAATTTTAGAAGCACAGTTAGAAAAAATCGCTGCAGAAGGCATATCGATGGAAACAAATGAATTAGGCGATGGGTATTCGAGTTTAGCCATCCCTGTCTTTAAAGACAATAAACTAGTGTACACTTTATCCGCCGTGTCAACGACCCAATTGATTAACGATTCATATGAAGAGTTAGTCGCTGAGTTACGAGAAGTACGAGAAAAAATCTACAGTTTAGCTGATTTTCAATAAAAGAAGTAAGCTCCACAAAGTCTGCAGGGTTTTGTGGAGTTTTTTAAAAAATCATTCAAAACAAGCCAGCACACACTCAGAGGAGAATATAAATTGATTAGTATGAACCGAAACACAAGCCCAATTTCACCGTTTACAAAGGAAGATTACGATTTAGCGTATCAGCTGACGGCTGAAAATCAATACCCCGAAATTGAAAGCAATCGTTTTAAAGAAAACTATGCCCGTTTAAATAAAGGTTTTTCCGTGGAACAAATGGAGTTAGCTAATGGAGCTGATGAATGGATTCAAAAGTTAATGATTACTTACGGGCAAGGAGGCGTACTCATTTTAAATCCGGACTTTTTTATGTACGAAGAGTACGCGAGACAATTTAATTGCCCAATGGATTGGGTAGAAGCGAACGAAGATTTTTCCTTTGACGTCGAAGACATTGTACAAAAAATAGAAAAAGTGCAACCGAAATTATTTATTCTTTCGAATCCTCACAACCCAACCGGTAAGCAATTTTCCCATGAAGACTTGCAGATCTTTGCAGATGCCATGGAAGCAGTTGAAGGCTATCTTACAATTGATGAAGCTTATATTGAATTTGGCCAGGAGTATGTGCGACCAAAAGGTGACCACGTCATTCTTATACGGACAATGAGCAAAATATATGGTATGGCGGGTCTTCGTATAGGAATTGTACAGGCAACAGGTGAAACGTATAGCCGTCTTTTAAAAATTAATCATCCTTACCCTATAAATGCCTTGACGTTGAATTTGGCGAATGCATTTTTAGAAAACGAAGAGAAAGTTCACACATTCCTCAATTACCAATTAGAAAGCAAACAACAGTTAGAAAAAGCATTCTCCACAGTAACTGACCAAATGCGAGTCTTGCCGACTCAGGCAAATTTTGTCTTTACTGCAGGAGAACAGGCGATTTCTTTAGGGCACTATTTACAAGAGAACGGGTTTCAGGGCCGATTTTATAAAGACCAAGAAGTAGATAATGCGGTTCGGTACTCTATTCTTAAACTGGAAGAGTATGCTTTGCTGGAAACTATTTTGACGGACTGGCGAAATAGGCAAAGAATAAAAGGCTAGACGTCATTAAAGTTCTCAGCTAAAAATTAAATAAAAATGAGAAGATAATGTTTTTTCTTGCTTAATTTTAATTTTAGTGCTATGCTACAAACAATTAAAAATAAAAGCTTGTTGGGACTAGTACTTCTCATTATTTTCAGAAAGCTGATGGTTGATGCGAATTAGCAATAAGAGGAAGGAATTCCACCCCAAAAAATTGAACGAAGAAAATTCGTTTCGGCGCAGTTCCGTTAAAAGCTGATGAAGTGCGATTTTTATCGAATTTGAGTGGCACCACGTATAAAGTTTACAGCGTATCCGTCTCAATAGTGTTGACTATTGGGAGGGTGCGCTTTTTATTTGAGTACAAGGAGGAATAAGCATGAGAAAAGTTTGGAATTTTTCAGCTGGCCCAGCACAATTACCCATGGAAGTATTAAAGAAAGCCAAGGAGGAATCCTTCTCCTACAAACAAACTGGCCAAGCCGTGATGGAGATGAGCCACCGATCATATGAATTCCAAGAAATACTAGAAGAAACAACGCAGCGCTTTCGGCAGTTGCTTGGTGTTTCAAAAGATTATACGGTCTTATTTCTTCAAGGCGGTGCTACGGCACAGTTTTTAATGGTGCCCATGAATTTAAAAAGAAAGGGACGAGCTGCCTATATTCATACGGGCAATTGGTCAAAAAAAGCGTTCGAAGCGGCAAAAAAAGTTGGAATGGAAATAGATATTGTAGGCTCGAGCGAAAATCAAGATTTTTCTTATATTCCCCCATGGCCAAATGATTTTTCAGGGTATGACTATGTTCATATCACCACAAACAATACGATTGAAGGCACAATGTTTACTGAATATCCAAACACCAAAGACGTTCCCTTAGTTGCGGATATGAGCTCAAATATTTTATCCAGCCCTCTAGATATCGGTCAGTTTGGTTTAATCTATGCGGGGGCACAAAAGAACTTAGGTATTGCTGGGTTAACGGTGGTTATTATCCAAAACGATTTGTTGAACTTACGCACTTATTTACCGGCTTATTTTAATTACCAAATCCATGCTAAAAATGATTCCTCGTATAACACACCGCCAACGTATGCGATTTATATGACAAATCTTGTCTTGGAGTGGATTGAAAATAAAGGCGGCTTAGAGGCCATTTATCAGTTAAACAAAGAAAAAGCGAAGTTCTTTTATGATTATCTAGAAGATTCAACTCTCTTTAAACCAACCGTTTATGGCGATGATCGTTCGTTGATGAATATTCCTTTTGTTACTGGTAAAGATGAGTTAGACAAGAAGTTTGTTCTATTTGCTGAAGAAAACAAGATTAAAAATATTAAAGGGCATCGTTCCATTGGCGGGATGCGTGCTTCTCTGTATAATGCAATGCCAATTGAAGGGGTTAAAGCTTTAATCCAAGTCATGTGTGAATTTGAACAGACAAAAGGGGAGAATAACTAATGGCTCATATTAAAGTATTGAACAAAATTGCTAAAGAAGGCCTAGATATTTTAAAAAAAGATGGATTTACCTTATCAGATACCGATAACCCCGAAGGAATCCTATTGCGCAGTGAAGATTTAACAGAAATGAAGATCTCAGACAATTTGATTGGGGTGGCAAGAGCAGGGGCTGGTGTTAACAATATTCCTGTTGAACGGCTGACTGAAGAGGGGGTGGTTGTTTTTAACACACCCGGCGCCAATGCGAATGCGGTTAGTGAATTAGTTATCGCATCAATGATTGTAGCAGCTCGTCAAATGATTCCTGCTAATGCTTGGGCAAATGGTTTAAGTGGGAAGGATTTCTTAGAAAAAGTAGAAAATGGTAAAAAACAATTTAAAGGAACAGAAATTAAAGGAAAAACACTCGGTGTCATCGGTTTAGGGTCCATTGGTCACCTGGTCGCTAATGCTGCGATTGATTTGGGAATGTCTGTTGTGGGGTATGATCCTTATATTAAAAAAGAGGCGGCTGATAAACTCAATCGGTATGTGAGACAAGTCGAGGCACTGGAAACTCTCTATCAAGAAGCTGATTTTATTACAATTCATGTGCCAGCGACAAAAGAAAATTACCATTTAATGAATGATCAAGCGCTGATGCAAATGAAGCGGCAACCCATTTTACTCAATTACTCCAGAGAAACCTTAGTGGATGTCAAAGCGGTTATCAGAGCTTTGAATGCGAATACGTTGAAGTTCTATATGACCGATTTTCCGGCCGTTGAACTTCTTCTGCGTGAGGACTGTTTGGTTTTCCCGCATCTAGGGGCCTCTACAGATGAAGCGGAAAAAATTTGCGCCGTAATGGCGGCAAACCAATTAAGTGATTTTATTCAGACAGGGAATATCAAAAATGCAGTCAACTTTCCCAATGTTGAAATGGAAATGGAGACAGAAATTCGTTTAGCCATTGTTAACCGCAATATTCCCAATATGATTAACCTCTTAGTAGATGAAATTGGAAAACATGAGATCAACATCATCCATTTTATGAATAAGTCCAAAGGCGAATACGCTTATACATTGATTGAATTAGAGGAAACAAACTCTGCACTTTTAAATGACTTAATGGAAAATATCCAAGCAGCTGAAAATATTTTAAGTGTCCGGCTCGTTGCCAACCAATTAGAAAAGGAGCAAAGAAAATGGTAGATATTCAACCCTT